>CAZHOA010000008.1:10230-14980 GCA_964534385.1 uncultured Candidatus Saccharibacteria bacterium
CAATACTCTATTCCCGACATCAAATCTTTTCTGACACAGCATGGTCATTTCATGCGTGAAGTTACACATTGAATCCGGTGGACAATGCCTTCCTCGCTTTCTCATCATCCATGTCCCTCATGCACTCAACACAACCTAACATTATCATTGTCGACTACGGTCTCGGGAACATGTTTAGTTTGGTCAAAGCGTTCGGTCACTTTGGCATTACCGCTCGCGTGACTGAAGAACCGAGCACCATCAGGGAGGCCGATGGTTTAATTTTGCCGGGCGTTGGCGCGTTTGAAGCCGGCATGCACGGTTTGCGCATTCGTCATCTTGTCGACGTACTCCAACAATGCGCTGCTGAAAGCAAACCGATACTCGGCATTTGTCTAGGCGCTCAACTCCTGATGGATACTGGTTATGAATTTGGCCAATACAAAGGACTCGGTATTATCCCCGGAAGCGTTGTTACATTTCCAAAATTACAAGAAGGCACTAAGATTCCCCACATCGGTTGGAACAGCCTCATCCAACCGCGCAATCAAAAATGGCGCAAAAGTATTTTGTCGTCGCTACCGAACCAATCCAGTGTCTATTTTGTACACTCATTTATCGTACAACCCACGTCTCGATCTGCAATTTTAGCCACTACCGATTACGGCGGTCACACATTTTGTTCCGTGATAAACCAAGGCACCATATACGGCTGTCAGTTCCATCCTGAAAAAAGCGGCTCCATCGGATTGCAAATTATTCAGAATTTTATTACGCTAGTGTCATCTGAGAAACATACTTAAAGGTTACAAAATTTTTAATATCGATCCGCGCAAGCTCCGGAGCAGGGAGTTTTTTCGGAATATGCTGGAATATCGCGAGCATACCATGCAAAAATTCGCCGGTGCTATCAAGAAACCGGCAGGTTTCGTGTGTCCACTGTGTCAGAAAAAGAGAAAACAGCTCTTTCTGGAATACAGAGATTATCAATTATTTGAATGCCTCACGTGCGGTTTGGTATCAGCCAACGTTGATTTCACCATGTTGGGTAACACCGAAGTCTACGACGATCCGGCCTACATCAAAGACACAACGCGAGAGATCTTAGACACATTTGAATACCGCAAAAAAACATACGCCCCCGAGCGACTGCGCTACATACTGAGTAAAATTAAAATCCCGCAACGCGATATCAATCTCCTCGATGTCGGTTGCGGTCCGGGCTATTTTTTGAGTCATCTCAAAGATCAGAAAATTAAATCCAAGGGTCTTGAGCTTGCGCAATTTCTGGTAGACATTTGTCAGAAGAAAAAACTCAATGTCACCAACACAGACCTGGCTGATGAACCAAAAGATCATTACAACGTTATCACGTTTTTTGATGTTCTTGAGCATTTGACAGATCCAATTGCTTTTTTTAAACTAGTGCACCAGGCAACGACACCCAACGGCTACGCTGTTGCCTATACACCAAATATCCATTCGATTGCTTATCGACTCATGGAGGCCGATCAAAATACACTGTTGCCATTTCAACACCTGTGTTTCTTTGATACCGCGTCTCTCACCTATCTGGCCAAACAATCCGGCTTTGAAGTTTTTTCCATTGACTATTTTGGTCTCGACATTATGGATTATTTCGCTATGCGCGAGGCCAAAGACAACCAAGACTACTTTACACCACTGAAAAAATTCATCCCCACGATACAGGCTCTGATCGACAAACAACACCTCAGCAACCACATGCGCATTATTTTCAAAAAAGTATAATTAATACGATGATACTGTGTAGCATAAAAAATAGTATACTACGCATTGTCCTTGTATATAGCAATGTATAAAGACAAAAAAATTGTCGTTTGTATAACGGCACGGGGCGGTTCCAAGGGGATTCCCAGAAAAAATATTAAATTACTCAGAGACAAACCATTGATCGCATACGCAATCACTGCTGGACTGACTTCAAAATATGCTGATCGCACCATCGTTTCGACTGATGACAAAGAAATTGCAGAAATTGCAAAACAGCATGGCGCGGAAGTGCCATTCATGCGACCAGCAAAGCTAGCTACTGATAAGGCGCCGAGTTTACCAGTATTACAACATATGGTCGCATTTCTTGAAACAAAGGAAAAATACCAACCGGACATCATTGTATTAATTCAGCCAACCAGTCCCATGGTACTCAATGAAGATGTTGATAAAGCGATCGAACAGCTTTTTAAAACAAGCACCAATTCATGTGTCAGCGTTAGTGAAATCACAGACCGACCGGAATACATGTACACATTAAAAGATAATAAAATAACGCCATTTCTCAAAAAGAAATCGAATATAACACGGCGGCAAGATATGCCCAAAATTCATCGGGTCAATGGTGCCGTCTATGTCACAAAACGCGATGTTCTCATGAAGAAGAATAAAATTATCGATCTGCATGCAAGTGCGATTATTATGCCACGGGAACGTTCGTTTGATATAGATGAACCAATTGACTTTGAAATGATTGAACATTTCTTACATTTAAAAGATCGCGATCAAAAATCCACTTCATAGCAGGTTCCAAAAAAAAGAAAAACCCAATCATAGACTAGGTATTTGTGACGTTAAAATATACACTAACAGATGGACTAAAGCTCAGAATGCAATCAGCATCACACCAATAAAAATAATAATCGCTCCAATAATTCTGAGCCGTGCATATTTTTCTTTCAAAAAGATTGAAGCCAGTATTACTGTCCATAGAATTTGCGTACGTTTCAAAGTACCAACATAAGGCACAATGCCGTACAAAAAGGCGGTCGTCAACATGACTTGTCCAGGTCCATGAAACACACCCAGCAAGAACAATTTCCAGCTCCCAGTGCTATTAAGATTACGCCAACGTCCAGCCAAATTTGATACCATAAAAACAGTAATGGCAACTGTTAAAAAAACCAAGGCACTGAAAAGTGCTGGGTTAGAGGCGACCACAGCCATTTTATCAAAATTAATTGAAACTGCCCCACAATAGGCACACAGCAATGCTAATCGTGCTCCGGATGAAGACGCTAGGCGCAACCAAGGACCAGCATAGATTTGGACTGGTTTTTGCGTGACCGCTGGCAATATGCGCTGCAGTATCTTCGGCAACACAATCGGAGTGCCTTTTATATTCAATATATACGAACCAAGCGCGACGCAACCGATACCAATCCTACCCCAATATGTCGGTACCTCATGAAAGAACAGCCATGATACAAAAATCAACATCATCGGCATTGTTGCTGCAAGTGGTACTACAACAGACACATCTTCACGCTTCAATGCCATAATATTCCAATACTGTATGCCAATATTCAGTAGAGCACTGACAAAAAATGGCAACCAAAAAGTCGGTTGTACATGGGGCACACCATAGTAAAGAACTTGTATGATGCCACATGAGCATGCTACGCCAAGACTAAAGAATACAGTCGCGATATCAACATCAAGCGTATCCAACAAGAAATAACGCTTGAGGACATTAACGATGCCCCAGATTAAAGCTCCGGTACAAGATAGAATGAAAAGCGTCAATATTGAATAATGCATCGGATTCCTCTATTGTTAAAGATCAAAATCAGTAAGCAAGAGTCTACACTATGCCGCCACAAAAAGCAAAATATGGGCTACCGACACAGGTCGTTTTCTGCACACGGTGCGTTATCTCCAATCAACGTCCGAGCTCTTCGGTTGAAATAAAAAGCAAGGCAACATCCAAAAAACAGACTATCGCTTTCGGCAAGGATGGCGTCTGCGACGCATGTCGTTTTGCCGAATACAAAGCAACACAGATTGACTGGCAGCAACGCGAGCAAGCATTGATCAAACTATGCGATCGTTATCGCAGCAAAAATGGTTATTACGACTGCATCGTACCGGGCAGCGGCGGTAAGGACAGTAGTTTTACAGCGCATGTTTTGAAATACAAATACGGCATGAATCCGCTGACCGTTACCTGGGCACCGCACCTGTATACCGACATCGGGTGGCAAAACATGACCAATTGGATTCACAAAGGCGGTCTCGATAATATCTTGTTTACGCCCAACGGCATCGCGCATCGACTCTTGACAAAGTACGCTTTTGAAAATTTAGTCCACCCCTTTCAACCGTTTATTATTGGACAAAGAAATATTGGCCCCAAGATGGCTCTGCTCTACAAAGTCCCGCTGATTTTCTACGGCGAGAATCAGGCTGAGTACGGCAACCGCATCGAAGAGAATGACACGCCCCTGATGAAAGAAGATTTTTTCGCGGTCGATCAGCTTGATCTGGGATCGATTTACCTCGGTGGTCTAACAGCCAAAAATATTATTCGCGACAAAACTATTTCAGCCAACGATCTCAATCCTTACATTCCTGTTCTCAAAAAAGATGTCCAAAAACTAAAATTGCAAGTGCATTACCTCGGCTATTATTTAAAATGGGACCCGCAGGAATGCTATTACTACGCCGCCAAACACACAGGCTTCCAAGCCAACACTGAACGCACTGAAGGCAGCTATTCAAAATACAGCAGCATTGACGATAAAACCGATCCGTTTCACTATTATACAACTCTGGCCAAGTTCGGCATCGGCCGCGCCACCTATGACGCGGCTCAGGAAATCCGCAATGGCAAAATAACCAGAGAAGAGGGCGTCGCTCTTGTGCACCGTTACGATCAGGAATTTCCCAATAAATATTTCCAAGAATTTTTGACCTACATTGACATACCTGAGAAAAAATTCCACCACATCATCGATCA
>CAZHOA010000009.1:0-14728 GCA_964534385.1 uncultured Candidatus Saccharibacteria bacterium
GCATGCACAGATTAAAGCAACTCTGGCTACCCGAGCTTGATCATGCAGGATTTGAAACCCAGGTCGTCTACGAAAAAAAAAGAGAAAAAGAAGGCCGCTCACGTTTCCAAATGGAACCGCGCCAGTTATACGATGAAATCCTCGCATTTACGTTGGAGAATAAGACTAACATCGAACATCAGATCCAAAAGATGGGCGCATCCTGCGACTGGAGCCGCGAGAAGTTTACGCTCGATCCTGATGTTGTACGCACAGTCTACGGCACATTTCAGAAACTGGCTGATGACAAACTCCTCTATCGCGGCAAAAAGATTATCAACTGGTGTCCCAAACACCAAACCTCGCTTTCAGATCTTGAAACACTGAGCATCGAGCAGCAGGACAATTTGTATTATCTCCAATACGGTCCCTTCGTAATCACCACTGCCCGCCCCGAAACAAAATTCGGCGATAAATATGTGGTTATGCATCCTGATGATGGTCGTTATGAGCAGTATCACGACGGACAACAGATCGGCCTCGAATGGATTAATGGCCCGGTCACCGCGACTATTATCAAAGACAGCGCTATCGACATGACATTCGGTACCGGGGTTATGACCATTACACCATCGCACGATATGGTCGATTTTGACATTGCCGAGCGACACGGACTTGAGAGGGAACAGATCATTGACTTCAATGGCAAGCTTTTACCGATTGCCGGTGAGTTTGCTGGTTTGCACATTACTAAGGCCAGACCGCTCATTATAGAGAAGCTCCGGTCAAAAGGCCTCTTGGTGAAAATCGACGAACAGTATACTCACGCCGTCAAGAAATGCTACAAATGCGAAACACCAATCGAACCCCAAATCAAAGACCAATGGTTTATCAGAATGAAGCCTCTGGCCGAGAAAGCAATCACAGCCATCGAAAACAATCAGATTGCGTTTATCCCCGAACATTACAAGAAAATATCACTCCACTGGCTGAACACGATTATCGATTGGAACATATCGCGTCAGATTGTCTGGGGCATTCCGATCCCCGCCAAAATCTGCACTCAATGCGACGAGAGTATAGTCGATATAGCCGACGCTATCACTACATGCCCAAAATGCCACGGCAGCGTGCGCAAAGAAATAGACACATTCGACACATGGTTTTCATCAGGTCAATGGCCATTCGCCAGTCTTGGCTATCCGGCATCATCAGATGCCCAGACTTTTTTTCCGACTGATATCATGGAAACAGCCGGTGAGATTATTTTCTTTTGGGTCACGCGCATGATCATGCTCAGTCTCTATGTCACCGAAAAGATTCCATTTCACACCGTCTATCTGCACGGACTCGTCCTCGATGCCCATGGTAAAAAAATGAGTAAAAGCAAGGGCAACGTCATTAATCCGCTCTCACTCATCGAAAAATATGGCACCGACGCACTACGCATTGGGCTGGTCATTGGCAATACGCCCGGCACGTCGTTGGCATTGTCGGAAGACAAGATCAAGGGCTACAAACACTTTGCCAACAAGCTCTGGAATATTGCCCGATTTATCCTATTGTATCAGAACAAAGCATCCGACGATACCGTCATCATGCCAGAACACCAGCAATATATTGCTACGCTCCGCCAGCTCACCGACGACATCACACACCACATGGAAACGCACCACTATTATCAAGCGGCCGAGATTCTTTATCATTATGTTTGGCATACATTAGCGGATGTCATCATCGAGCAAAGTAAAGCGAGTCTGACAAGTGATGATACCAATATACAAGCCTCAGCCTATGCCATGCTCGTGCAGATCTTCACAACCTGTCTCAAACTCCTCCACCCATTTATGCCATTTATTACCGAGGAACTATGGTCATACTTCCAGCCAAACGCACCCATGCTCATAGTCACACCCTGGCCCGAAACATCTCGTGAGACATAGGCTCTCTACCTGTGGTACACTGTAAAAAGCAACGTGAATATTTTCACCCACATAGTTATTCTATTTGTGTTTGGTTTCTTACCAAGTATTATTTGGTTACAGTTTTTTTTAAAAAAAGACTGTCATCCCGAGCCGCGTTACCTGATTTCACGGACCTTCATGATGGGTATTGCTCTGGCGCCACTGGCCGTTATTGCTCAGGTTCTCTTCGGGCGATTTCTCGGTCATTTCTACGGTATAGATCACCCTAGCACGTCAGTTGGTTTTTTCCTGTGGGCTGCCTTCGTGGAAGAAGCGGTCAAATTTTTGGCGGTCAAAATGCTCATCCTCAATAATCCCGAATTTGACGAACCGATTGATGCCATGATTTACATGATCACGGCCGGTCTTGGTTTTGCTGCTATTGAGAATATGCTCGTGCTCTTCCAATCATTCCCAAACGGCCTCCAGATCACATTTCAGTTATTACTCCTGCGCTTTTTGGGCGCCACATTATTGCATGCCGTCGCGTGTGCCCTAACTGGCTACTTCCTGGGTTTGGCCTGGTTCTATCATCATCACAGCCGGACATTAACATCGCTCGGCATAGCGATTGCCACACTGGTCCATTTTGCTTTTAATATCATTATGTTGAGCACCAATCACGAACCGCGCGGAATTATCTACTCAACATTGCTCATCTTCGGGGTTTCAGTACTTGTGTCATCTCTCTTCGCCATTACGAAACAACGCATGGGCACGCAGCACCTTGTCCACTGATAGCGTAGCAGCTTGCTATTGTTTTGGTATAATAGAAAGAAATGTCTGGTTTTGATAATGAACAATTTGATTCCGAAGCAGAAGCTCGTCTCGCAGCTGCGCCCCGACACCACATGAGCAAAGGCCAAGAGGGCCAGCTCACTATTGACGTGTTTCAGACTGACGACGATATTGTAGTCAAATCGACCATCGCTGGAGTCACGGCAGATGATATCGATATAGCCGTGACGAATGACATGGTCACCATAAAAGGCATACGCCAGCCGGACGAACGCGTACGTTCATCCGAATATTACTATCAAGAACTTTATTGGGGTCCGTTTTCACGCACGGTTATTCTGCCCGAAGATGTTGATGCCGACAATGCAAAGGCCAGCATGAAAAATGGCATCCTCACACTCCGCCTGCCCAAACTGATCAAAACAAAAATTAAAAAGATTAAAATATCCAATTGATTTTAGGAAAATTTCATTTTTGCCTTTTAGTATAACACTCCATGCGTCTTTCTAAACATTTTCAGGATGTTGTTTTAGGTTCAGTGCTGTTCGCCGCCATTGTTATGCTGACCTTGACTATCATCAAGCGCATACAATATGACGGCTCGATACACGCGCTGCTACAGACACCAGTCAATGATCTTGGCTTTTTGCCAGATACCGTTGATATGGTGACACGCCATGGTTTCACACTCACAACCCCAGACCGCACATACTCCATCTCATCGGACACCTTACGCACATGGTTCCAACCATTTCATCGAGCATATACCGATAGGCCCGAGATGCGCCCCAACCACAGCAAGATCAATGCATTTTTAACGGCAATAGCCAGCGAGACCGGTAAACCAGCTATAGATTCTCAACTTGACATTGTTGATGGCGTTTTACGTGAGACAACACCAGCCCGCTCAGGACGAGAACTCGATATTACAGGCACCACTGCTAGTATCCTGAACGCGATGCGTACCGGTACGACGCAGGCTCCGCTCAGCTTTTTAGAAATCACACCAACCATATCCGCAACAACGCTGTCACAGTTAGGCGTTACAGCACTTCTTGGCAAAGGCGAATCCAATTTCACCGGTTCACCTCACGCTCGGGCCCACAATATCGCCATTGGCGCTCAGATATTTAACAACCTCCTTGTGCAACCCGGACAAGAGTTTTCTTTTGATTCTATGTTAGGAGATGTCGACGAGACCAAAGGCTACTTACCCGAACTCGTTATTCGAACCAACAAAATCATTCCAGAATATGGCGGGGGATTGTGTCAGGTATCAACCACCCTATTCCGCGCAGCCATAGCGGCCGGTCTTGAAATCACCGAACGTCATCCACATTCACTACCGGTACACTATTACAATCCGCAAGGTTATGACGCCGCTGTCTATCCGGGTGTTATTGATTTAAAATTCAAAAATGACACCAAAAAACCAATTCTGATCCAATCCCATCTTGAAGGCACCGTTATTTCATTCTCCATTTTCGGCAGCAATGACGGCCGCACTATCAACGTTGAACCGCCACAAGCATACGAGAAGAATAACAATGGCTCCTTAAAGACTGTTTTCACTCGGGTTATTACTTACGCAAACGGCACTCAGGATAAAAAAGCGTTCTACTCCGCTTATCGGGCTCCGAGTTCGTTCACGGTAATCCATAATCCCCTTGAGTGACGATGTGCAATTGTGAGGAATATAAAAACCGACCAGGGTCGGTTTTGGTTATACGTCGCATACCGTTATGCGTTATGCGGTAATAGCCAGTTACCATTCCAAAGATAGACGTAATATACTTCGGATCTAGAATGATTAGCTATACCAAGAAACGCATACATAGTTTGGTCCCTATCAGTTAACTCCTCCACGAAAAAGACAGGATCTATGTTGCGGCCACGAGCCTCATCTTATATCGCTAACAGAGGCTGCAATACCAGTTCGGGTACTGGTTTATTGTATTTACCCAACTCAATCCGATTCCAACGCAATCTATTCTTCTGTTGAGCGCTAGAGACCGCGCCAAATACAAACAGCGATGCGAGTACTACAATCATCAAACCCAAAAGCATCAGGCCGGAAACAGCAAAAGCCGACCCAAAACCATACACTAGGGTAAGCGCCAGACAGACAATAAGACACAAACAAGCTAGTACTAAGCTGCGCAGAAATAACATCGGAAGTTGTTCCTCTAGCGCATCTAGTAGCTCTGGTCGTTTTTCTAGAAATGAACGCTCTGGTTCAACAGCAATCTTGAAGTCAACTACAGACTCCGCCGTATAGGGCTGCACATCAAGATATATTAGAATTTCAGCTATTGGACGCTGTTGTTTTTTGAGACTAGCACTTAGATAGCTATATGCTAATTCGCTTTCAGCTTTTTCGGCTAATTCCTCCCTCGCCTTATCTATGATGGTGCTTCGCAATGGCTCACGCCGCAATAATACCGTCGGATCATTCATACAGCCACCTTTCAGATATTTTTTAAATCACAAAAGAGCAGATTGAATATAACCTACAAAATAGACGAAGTCAAACAGGGCAAAGAAAGGCATTATTCAACGGGCTCAGCAGAAAACGCGCTAGCCGTTAAAGAAGCTACGATTGACGATGCCGCCAACTGTCTCAATGAGAACACCGACACCCAAGATGATACCAACACCGATGAGACCGTTTTTAATGCGGGCTGTTGCGGTTTTGGCTTTTTCCGCATCGCCGCCGGCACGCATGTATTCGATACCTCCAAAAACGATAAACCCGACACCAAGCACCACACCGATCGTCGTCAAAAGCTGCACAAGACGATTAACCAAACCAATGATCTCCGATAGCGTAATAGCCTGCCCCGTGGGCACACCGGGTGGCAAGGCAGCTGCCGCGAACACAAGCGGCACGAGTCCGAGAATAAACGGCATCGTGGCCTGCGCGATACGTTTCATATTTCGCATAATGCGTTTTGTTTCAGCGTCACGATTACTATGACCATGAGAACTGAAAAATTAAAAAATACTTAAAGATACTATGTACCGCTGCAACTGAGAATTGAATAATCTTCAACGCCAATTGCCGTGGTTACTGTAGCTATTATAACACTGACCCCCGCGATGATGGCAATACCGACAACCACATACAAAATATTTTTGCGTGCCGCCTCAAACGCCTTTGGGTCGCCGCCGGCACGCATGAACTGTAATCCAGCATAAACAATGAAAAATACTACCGCAAACGATGCCAGCCGCACCGTCTGACACGTCAAATTAATGATGATTTTGTAAATGCTATCCACAGTGAAGGCAACATCGGAAAACTTTTTACCCTCAGCACTACCACCAAGACCCGAACCGGTTGCCGCACCGGAATTAGCATCGCTGCCGGCTGATTTCGGTAAACATTTGTGTTCCGATGTAGCACACAATAGCGAAGCACAGTCGGTATTTTGAGTGCACGGCGTCCCGCTGCCGCCCTGACCAGGTAATGCGGCATGGGCACCTGGCGCGATCATACCCCAAAAAACAAAACCAGAGCACACGACTAAACTTATAATAAAAACTCTATAGGGCATATTAGTTTGTCTGACTGCTACAACTAAAGAATGAATAATTTCCGGCACCAATCGCTGTGGCAACTGTACCGATAATCACATAGACTCCGGCGATTACAGCAATGCCGATAATAACGTACACTAGATTTTTCCGCGCTTCGACCACTTTTGCAGCATCACCTTTTGATACCAGAAACTTATACCCCGAGAACAGTACAAACACAATTATAACGGCAACCGCCGCCCGCATCAGCCAACAGGCGATGCCCTTGATAATGCCATAGACCTGATCAATGGAGATATCAATGCCGGCCGGACCCTCAACATTGCCGCTCGTCCCAGTTTGATCTCCGCCATTTTTCTCCACCGGAAGTCCGCCTGTGTCTTCACCTGGTGGGTTGTTAGAACCGCCACACACCGAAGCGCATGTCGTATTGAGAATCGCCTCATCACTACAAAAATCGGGATTATCGGGTGGTGCCTGGCAGTCTAACTTCGTTGTATCGATGCATTTTTGACAATCCGGGCTTTTCTTGTCACCAGATGTCGGAGCGCCACCCGTACCGCTAGTCTTGCTCGTAATAGTATAGCTGACAATATTCGAGGGTATTGATGTAACAATATAAACGCCATCGGAATTTGGCACAGACCGCCGTACTATCGCCTGTGCTTTCCATTGTCCCACAAGATCGGCACCGATGTTGGTATATGACGCCGTAAATGTACCGCCCTGAACATTACGTATACTTTCCGTTGACTGCATACCATCGCTGGAACGCGTATACGTAATCTGACCGGCATCATCCAACTTCAGACCCGATAACGTTACAACAACACTCCCGCCCACCTGAATCGTCCGCGTATCAAAACTCAAAACGACCTTATCCGTGCTTGCCGATACGATTTCATATCGTGCCTCAGGTATGTCTACGGTCTTGCCTGTAGTTCCATCAACATAGGTGGCATACACACGCCACGTACCCACAAATTGCTCAGCTCCAACGAATGGTTTACTAAATGTATTACCGCTGACTGATTCGTGATATTTATCATCTGGGGTGCCAAGTAATTTTACATAATAGACATCGATAGTATGGTCACCAGCCTGCAAACCGTTGACGCTAATATTAAAATGTTGACCGACCTTAATCGAGCTAACGGCATGGCCATCGGACGTAATAACTATCTGCGGCGCCGCGTAAACCGACGCTGTATTAGAAACAAGACAGGCAAGACCAAATAAAATTCCGAAAAACCACAGCGCTATTTTAATATGTCTTGTTTTCATCAGTGTAATTGCAAAATGCTTTTGATTAAGGCAATAAAGCCTTTGCCGATTAGGATTACGGTCAGACCGAGCACAGCATATGTCAGCGCTTGGCTACCCTTGGCAAAGTTTTTTGGATTAATGCCGGCCGTTAACATCATAATACCACCGTAGATAATAACGATCACGGCAATTGGAATGGATAATTTGAATATCCAGGCGCCGATAGCATTGGCCAAATCTTCGATTGAATTAAAACCATTCCCTAACGGATTCTCGATCGTAAATGTATAATTGGTCGCCTGCGGCGCTGGCGCATTGCCACCAGTACCACCAGATCCGGTACCTTGTCCAGGATCCTTGGGTGCTGTTGTACACCTTTCCTGGCATCCAAACGACCCAGTCAGTGTGTTATAGATATCTTCTTTTTTGGTTCCCGGTGGTATCTTATCCGTACACTCATGCGTCTCCTTATTTACACAGGCGTATTGGGCTTGTTTTGATGATCCGACACACCTGGTATTATTCGATACTACGCATCTATTATCGCAAAACGGAGGCTGCTGCCCTTCTTTACAGCATATCGCCAAAGACTTCTCATCGCATTGATTATTTTTTGCCTCCAGATTCGTATTAGGAATACAAATCTCTTTATCACCTTCCTTATAAGCACAGATGGCGGAACCTAGTTCAGGTTGATTATTGGTGTCAGTGACGGTATACGTATCAGACTGTTCGCCAATTCTGTTAAAGACACGTGAGGGTGACCATGTAAAACAGCTGTCATAAATCCTAAACTCAAATTTAACGTCAGTTCCTACCGCTGCGCTCGGTAAATGGTTAAAATCTAAAAGTGTTTTAGTAAAAACATGTCCATAAGACGATTGCTTTTGACCTACAACCTTAGAGTCCGCCTCCCAATCCAATCCTCCAGTACCTATATAGGCGGTTCTGAACATGATACAACTTTGTTGGCAGACCGGATTGAAATTAGGAGCATTTGTATCCCAGAAAAATTTTTCAGTTATTTGAAATCGTTGATCATACTTACCTGAATTGGGACTTATAGTAATATTATAGTTTGCAAATTGCAGGCAATCATTTGATATTGCAAGAGCATGTACCGATGAATAGATACTGAAAACCAACATCAGAAGTATAAGTAAAATTTTAAAAATATTTTTTATGTTCATTGTCCTATATCCCGCTGTCGCGCCTTTAACTTTCTATAGATCACTATAAGGATTATAGCTAAAATAATGCCGATCACTAAATAGATAATGGCAGCAAGGAGATTTGTCCGAGCGGCCTGAGCTTCTGGTATGGGTGTCACAACACTAGATGGCACTATCGGCGGCTCCAAACTCGTTGCCGGTTGCGGTTCCGACACCGGGCAATCATTGGGACAGTTTTGATGATTTTCAATATCTGGATCACATGTGCCGTTATCATTACAAGAGGAGCTATTCGCGACAGTAACGCGAAGTAAGGCTTTGCCGGCAGCATCGGAGAATATTATCGTTTTTGCATTCGCAGCATAGGGCGCGCGTACGTCAAAAGAACCTTTGCTGGCACCATGCAAAAAATTATTTGGATCAAATAGAAAACTGGGGCCGTTGTTATCTCTGATCGTAACTATCTGCCCCCTATACGCCGAGTCGCTAACTGATTGCTGAATAAATTTTTCGGGAATAACATCATAAGGCAATTTAAACGCAGGATTGACCGTAATTTTGCCATGATCATAGAACAAATGAAATTCATAAGAGAATTGTTGTCCCGCCGGATCGGGATAACCCTCAGCCAAGACATAACTGCCCGACAATACAAAAACCATACCTATGACAACGAGAGATAAAATATATTTCATCCTATGTACCATAATAACATGCATTAAAACGCGCGGCATAATCGCGGGTCGGCGCAAAACTATTTATACCGGCATTGCATTTTGTATGCGCCGAATCTTCCCAAAGACATTCGTAACGCACAGTCGGTCGACCGCTACAATCAGTATCGTATTTTTGTGCAGCCGTTGATCCCGAGCTGCAGGCCTTACTCAATGCTAGTGCATTATGACGCGTCGAGCTCGCATCACAGCCAATACCACCGTTATAGCCGGCAACAAGATCGCGTAACTGACCCTTGTAACAACTTGTCCTTAAAAGCTGCTTAATATATTCGGCCGCCAAACAGATATTGGCTTGGGCTACGAAATCTCGATTCTCACCCGGAAAGGGCTGCTGTCCCTTGAGCCAAGGGCATGTTGTAGCGTGATTAATACCACACTGAGCTGCATATGCTTGAGCTGTGGCTGGTAATAGCTGCATGAGACCACAAGCCCCTTGAGAGCTTTGGCTGTAGAGACGACCATTACTTTCGATGCGCATGATCGCATCCAGAAGTTTCACCGCATTAGCTCCTGGAATATCATGACCGCTTGTCACTACGATAGGGATTAGGGCTGACCAGTTACGTCCGCCGTCATTGACCAGCCCAGGACAACTCGATTTCTGACAAACACGATTAAAATCACCGCAGTTTGTTGCTGCTTGCCCGGGCCCTCCGGTCTCTGTTGGACTGCCTTTACCGGTCCCACCGTCACCAGTGCCACCTCCGGCACCGCCCCGTGATCCACCACCAGTAGCCGGCGGTGCATTTGAATTCAAAACAGTACTACCGAAATCAAAGCTATTACTGACAAGATCAGGATTAATGACATTCAAAATGAGATAGGCCGCAAACAAAAGCACAGCACCGATAACCGCACTCGTCATTAGTTTCGCGGCATCGCCAACCTTACCGGCATTGCCGGCAGCGGTAAGATACACAAAACCAGCACGGATAAATTGCACAAAAACCGCCAGCCCGACCAGTGAAATGGCATAGGTATACAGCTTGGCAATTAGTTCGGGCAGACTATTAGCCTTGAGAATACCGAAGAGATCAACCGGGCCTGTAGTATTCAAATTATTGGCGGATGATTGCGTTCCTTTGGTAGCATCGTTACCGGCATCATCTGATGTAGTACCGCCGGCGGCTGTAGGCGCGACACAAACGCCATGTTCACATGTTTTGTCGCCATCGCAAATAAGACCTTTAACAATATCACAAGCGACGCACTGTCCCGTATCAAGATTACAGGTTTTATTACCACAATCCTTGTCAATACACGATGATGCACTGCCGCCCGTACCACCACCCGAGCTCGGCGGTGCCGGCGGTTGTGTCGTTGCTGCTGGTTGTCCGCCGGCGTCACACGCAGCCTTGCATTGAGATAGCTGAATACTACATTGAACATCATGAGCATCATAATCACATTCATTATCTTTGTCGAAACAAGCATTCAGACATTCCTCCTGTGTTTGAGCGTGCACTATGGGTATTACGAAGATACGCGGCGCCAAAAACAAGCCCGCGGCGATCAACGTCATTGAGTACACACTACATTTAAATATGTTATTTCTTTGGTGCATAAACTTCAGTTTCGCATTTGATTGTATACCAACTACTGGCCTTGCTTTTGTTACTACCCGCCAGTGACACTAGAATTGTATTGGTGATCGTATAGGCAACAAAAATAATAACGAGACCGGTAACGACGTTGGACATAATTGTCTGGCCCTGTTTAATCTGTTTCGGATCAGCGCCACCGATGATCAACAGCACACCGGCATAGATGAATGATAACGTAGCAATAATCGGCACCCCTTTGGTGACGACAAATTTGATCAAATTCTGTAATAATTTAAAAATATCGCAGATATTACAAGGTTTTTGGCCCCTCCCGCCACAGGGCACTAAACCAGCAGATGAGGATTGACTGGCTGTGCTTGTTGATTGTGCTAGCAGAACATTCGATATATTGGTGTTCTTGGCCACCTGATCGACACCAGATGCAGCGTAAGAAATATGGGCGCTCATGCATATGGCGATGCACATCAAAAATACAGCCATCAGTTTTATCAAAAAATTATTGTGTAACAAAAATCTCATCGGCGTATTTTACTCATCAGAATATTGACCTGGTGCTCAGCTGCTTCGAGTGCATCCTGAATAGAAGCGCGACCAAAATTAACCGCATCGATCATGTCGGCGAAGATCGACTCGATCGCCGTATTATCAACCTGCAACCAGGACGTGGCGGTCAATGCCTGCGCCGCGAAGATGCCCAGATCCGGGTCATTCTTTTGAATTTCAATCAAGTCTCGGCGTGCCGATGGCCTATTGGAAGCGTTGAGATACGATATGGCGCCTTCTTTTGAGGCGAGATAGACAAGAAATTCCCAAGCATCGGCTACGTGTTTTGATTGCTTTGCCACCGTCGGCGCCCAATAATTGGCAAATGTGATATTCTTGGGCGAACCCGCAATCTGCGGTACGGGCGCAATACCAAAATTAAATCGCGATGATTTTGCCCGTATGGTCTGAATATGGTGCGAATAGTTAAACATCATAGCCGTCTCGCCATTAGTAAAGGCGTCGATCGAATAGTGCTGCTGGGCGTTCCAGGTATAGACTTGTTTATTGGCATTCGCAAAGTCCGTATAATATTGCAGCGCTGTCTGGCCGACCGGTTGGCGTTCGACTGATTGTGCGAATGTCGCTCCGGTGCCACTGTCATTGGTCATCTTGACGCCGCTTTGCAGCATCAGCATCATGAGAACATCGGTCGAGCGATTAATATTGCGGGCCGTGCCTAACGCCGCGCCGGAACGGCGGATATTACCGGCATTATCAAGCGCGGTGATGCGCTGCACGTCGCTATTGAGCTCTTCATACGTCCGCGGCGGTTGCGTAATACCAACACTGTTGAATATATCTTTGTTGTAATACAAGCCCAGTGTATCGATATACAACGGCACGGCATATATTGTGCCTCCGGCCGTGAGATCTTTCACGGCTACATCGACGAATTGATCCTGAAAATCCTTAAACAGCATCAGTGGCTTTTTTTG
This sequence comes from uncultured Candidatus Saccharibacteria bacterium, assembly GCA_964534385.1. Taxonomy (GTDB): domain Bacteria; phylum Patescibacteriota; class Minisyncoccia; order 2-02-FULL-40-12; family IGHO2-01-FULL-4-A; genus CAYUQA01. The sequence goes on from CAZHOA010000009.1 coordinate 12,443, forward strand.
TCCTGGAATTGTATCAGGCAGTGGTTCGATTTTGTCGGCATGCTTGACCAGCCATGTGTTATGCATCAGCCAGATATCAGGCCCAGTACCAGCGGCAAATGAGTTTAAAAGCTGCTGCTCGTATTCATCAAACGTAAAAGAACGATAAATAATCTGGACGTTCTTGTGGGTTTGCTCATAGGTGCGTATGGCTGTCTCGTAAAATTGCGGATCATCAAAAACACCCCACATCTGCAAAGTCACCGGTTGTTGCTGTCGACCGATAATATTGAGGTGTGTAAAAAACAAATACAAAACAGCACCCAGCACCAAAATACCCAGCACGATACCAATAATTAAAAGTTTTGTTCGATCCATGTAAAAAAAGACTAATATTATGGCTTGCGATACACAAAACCATAATGGAACGAGTCCACGGGTATGTTTTTATAAAACTGAAAACCGGCATCGGTAAGAATTGCCTGCATGGTCGCCACATCAGTACGCAATTCATTCGGCGGACCCAAACCGCCAATGCCTTTGTGCCAATCGATCACAGCGATGCGACCACCGGGCTTTAAGATGCGCTTCGCCTCCCTGAGAATATCTGCCTTTTGTCTCGATTCATACAAAATATTGGCCAGTAAAACGAAATCCTGGGATTCATCCTGTAATCCGGCGCCGCCTGGTTGTTCTAAATTGGCTTGAATAAAATCAATATTTGTCAAAAGTTGGATATTTGCCTTGACCTGTAAATTTTCTAATTTTGACTGTTGGATATCAATACCAGTCACGCGACCGGTATCACCCACACGCTGCGCCATTAAAACCGCAAAAAAACCGGGTCCAACACCAAAATCGGCAACCTGCATGCCATCAGCTACCTCAAAATCAGACACAACCACCGATGGGTCCATAAAACCACCGCTTGGCGGCGCTGCTGTATTATTTGTGGCCTCGTCAGCCATTGTTTCCATTGTACACCTAAAATCAACCCGCGTTATGCACAAAACGAAAAGAGCCTTTTATACAAAGCTCTTTGATACATGTTACGCTGCCACGTTTACGATCACACCAGCACCACCGAGGCAACGGCGTCACCGGATTCGAGTTTCATAATGCGCACGCCTTGAGTGGCACGGCTAAGTACCGAAATGCTATTGAGTTCAGTTCGAATAACAACGCCCTTGCGAGAGACGGCAATGATTTCGTTGTGTTCTTCGTTTGTGAGATGAGCTGAAACAAGCGATCCGGTTTTGGTCGTGATATCCGCGGTCAAGATACCCTTGCCGCCGCGATTCTGGATCTTGTAGGCCCCGAGTTCAGTCCGCTTGCCGTAGCCATTGGCCATAACGACCAAGAGCTTGGATTTCTTGGGATCAGCATTACTCGGTATAACTTCAGCACCAACGACACTCGCGCCTTCGTCGAGCCGAATACCAATCACACCGGCCGCCCCGCGACCCATGGCACGCACATCAGCTTCCTTGAATCTAACAGCACTGGCATCAGACGTAATCAGCATCATTTCGTCTTTGCCGCTGCTTGTCTTGACCCATTTGAGCTCATCGTCGCCGTTGAGCTTGAGAGCAGTCATGCCATTGCGACGGATCTGACCAAAGTCATTGATATCGACTTTTTTAATAATACCCTTAGCGGTCACCATGACCAGATATTTGGCTTCTTTGATATTCTTCGAAATGGGCACGATTGCCGTAATCCGATCTTGCGTTGAAATTTGCAAAAAGTTAACCAGTGCTTTGCCTTTTGATTGACGGGACGACTCAGGGACCTCATAACCCTTGGTCTGAAATACTTTGCCGGAATTCGTAAAAAACATGAGGTTATCGTGCGTGTTGGCAATGAAAAACTGACTAACGGCGTCTTCTTCTTTGGTTGCCATACCGACGAGTCCCTTGCCGCCGCGCTTTTGCGCTTTAAGTACATCCGGTGGAATGCGCTTGATATAGCCGCCATAGGTTATCATAAACAGCGACTCCTGCTCGGGAATTAATTCTTCTTCGCCGATCTCTCGCACGGCGTTTTTCATGATTTTTGTTCTGCGCTCATCGCCGTACTTGGTGCGAATTTCCTTAAGCTCGTCCTTGATCACTGTCAGCATTTTCTTCGGATGCGCCAATAAATCCTCAAGGAAGGCAATGAGTTTTAATTTCTCGGCGAGTTCGTCTTCGATTTTCTTGCGCTCGAGGCCGGCCAACGTCTGCAAGCGCATTTCCAAAATTGCTTCGGCCTGGCGATCGGTGAATTTAAATCTCTTAATTAAATTGGCAAATGCCTCTTCCTTCG
>CAZHOA010000010.1:0-14066 GCA_964534385.1 uncultured Candidatus Saccharibacteria bacterium
AGATAACTGATGTCAAAGTAAAAATCAGATATCAATAGCGTATGTAGCCCGTCAATGACGGGTTGTTTTTTTGACCGAAGCGTATAGTGTGATATAATGAATGCGGTAGATCGTGTGATCGCGCCCCGGCTTTGTGTCGGGGTGAGGAAAGTCCGAACTCCCACTCTGACTTTGTCAGAGCGTCGCGGCAGTGGCTAATGACCACCGGATATACCATCAAACGTTTTTGTTCTTAAGACAAGAGTGTTTGATGTAAGTTCAGGGAAAGTGGCACAGAGACTATACTAGGCCTGACGTTATGTTAGGCTCAAAGGTGAAAAGTCTCCGAAGTACATCGGAGTCGCGCTCTGGCGACAGAGCTGCGTGTTAAACCCTGCCTGGAGCAAGTACAGCGTTTTCCTATTTTATTATACGGAATTCGAAAAGTTCGTACGCATGAGCACATGAGCAATTGTGTGCCTAGACTAATGATCACAGCTGCGATGTCAACATCGCAGCACAGAATTCGGCTTATAGATCTACCACCACAACCCCTGCAAAGGGGTTGTGTGTTTTGTAGTAGGGGGTGGTTACATATATCAAGCTTAGCAGTGAAATTTGACGTAATTCGTATTTTCTATTACCATAGCATATCTGAAAATATGGGAGGATGTGACATGGTTTCTATACAGGGATTGAATAAGGCTGATGTTTTGGCAGCTCTTTACAACGCTTCGCAACCTCAGGGTCTAGGTTTCTCCGAATATAGCCCGTATGCGATGAAATCTGGAGAGGCCCAGAAACTTCTTGAAATGGGTACCACCTTTTTTAGGTATGTTAAGGGTCGATTATTGAAGATTGACATAGGAAATAATGATATCGATCCAGCGCAGTATGATTTTGATAATGGGAAGGGTGCTGTCGGACAGGTTATCAGCATCTTGCGGCAAACAGGTAATGTAAATGCGATACAAATCCAAGAGCTACATTATCGAAATTTGCGTAAAGCAGCGAGTGAATTTTTGCGGTATCTACATTCTACTGAAAAGACCGACGAAATGCTCAAGATTGAGAGGCACGTACTATCATGCCTGCGTACCCAAGACATATTGTTACGTGAGCGTTTAGACGAAGTTTTGCGCCAGGCACAAGCCAGAATCGCAACATTGGCAATAGAAAAAGTACTAGAACCGTTTATGCAGAAGCACTATGTTTGTTTCAGTAATCATTTTGGGGCCACCTTTGGTGAATACAACCCGAAAGAACATATTGCGATAGGTGACTGGCTGGATTCAAAAAAATGGTTCGGATATGATGGCGGGAGTAGCAATAGTAATTTTCTTTCCGCACATGTAGTTGGAGAGAAACATGAATGGATTCATCATTTTAAAGTAGTGTTCGGTCATCCGCTTTTTGCTCTGAATCGTTTTGTGGGAGCTGAAGATCAGGCGCTCGGTGATAATTATACCTTATACTTTTTTGAAGTTGAGATAGATGGCTTTGTCTCACCAAGAGATGATCGTGCTATGCTGTACCCAAATTGGCATTGCACCGAACAGGCGGTTGAAAAAATAAAACTGATTCGTGTAGTTGATTCTACTCAACCGGAGTTTAGTGAACAGGTTCTGCGGGCATTAGCTGAGATAGATAATCCCGAGATTAAGGAACTCTACGGAGTTTTTAGAGCTTCAGCCCTCGCTTATCTCGATCCTCATAAGAATCGTGAGTTGCTAAGATCAAGAGTTACTACACCTGGCATATCTAATTATGAGATTCGGGTTGCTCTCCAACGACTCGCGGAAATTGGTGATGTAAACTTCCTGGCTGAGCTGGCTAAGCATCCCAGGGGTAGTAGTTACTATAACTCTGGGGCTGATGTTTATAGGAGCGTGGAAAAGCATTCCAAGCAATTGTCTCTGATGTAATTATGCACGAGGAGTGTGGTGATGATTGCGATAAGCTACAAAGTATGATTGAACGATATCTTCCTAAGATAGAGTGTCCCGAGTGTTTGCTGCCTGTTCCTTGTTTGATAACGCGGAAAGGTCTGGAACTGTTTAAGCATTGGAAACTAGATAGCTATGTTAGATTGGCAGAAGGCAGCGCTGGACGATTTATCGAAGAACAGAAACTGTGTGCGGGCTCTCGTCGCATAATGCCCAGTTTTGAATTAGTGAAGCTCAGTCGATCATTCGTGTAATCTGTTTTGTATAGCGGTCAAACGACCGTTTTTTATTTCATCAAAACCATTGTCACAGCGTCATATTTATTGTACTATTTGCTCGCATGAGTTAAGTTGAATCTTATGAAAAAGGGCGAAATTACATTTAGCATATTGTCGATACCGTTTGACTTTTTGATGTTGTTGGTGGCCGGTATTTCGACGTATGCGTTGCGGACGCGCATCCTGGTGAACTATCGACCGGTGTTGTTTGATCTCAATCTGCCTTTCGCGCGCTATCTTGGCTTGGTGAGTCTAGTTTCGCTTTTTTTCATAATTATGTACGCGCTTGCCGGCTTGTACAACCTCCGCAGTACCCGCAGAATCGTCGAAGAATTTTCACGTGTTGTTATGGCTTCTTCGGCCGGGATTATGGTGGTGATTGTTATGATTTTTTTGCGCCAGGAACTATTTGATTCGCGGTTTCTGGTGCTGGGTTTTTGGTTGCTCGCGATTTTTTGGGTTATTGTCGGTCGTTGTATTGTGCGTTCAGTACAGCGATTTGTCATGGGGAAATATATGTTTGGCGTGCATCGTGTTTTGGTGATTGGCAATGATCACGTGTCTCAGACTATTACCCGTGAAATCAAAAATGATCTGTTATCAGGTTATACGGTCATAGGCCAGTTGCCCGATCCTGAAATTAATGAAGTTCAGGCGATACATCAGATCAGTCATGTTGATGAAATCATTCTGGCCAATCCGAATTATGCTGCCGGTCGTGTGCTTGAGTTGATTGACTATTGCAATGAACATCATCTCGTTTTTAAATTTATACCGAATATGCACCAAGCATTGACGACGAATCTGGCGGTCGATCATATTATGGGCGTGCCAACCATTGAGTTGCGTCGCACAGCACTCAATGGTTGGGGGCAGGTGTTAAAACGTACTATCGATCTTGTAGTGGCCGGAGTCGGATTGATTGTTCTGGCGCCGGTATTTCTTGTGATCGGATTTGTGATTAAACTCGATTCACCGGGTCCTGTCCTGGTTAAGCTTGATCGTATAAGCCGCAATAGAATGTTTAAATTGTACAAATTCCGCTCGATGATTGAGCATGCAGAGCGGTACAAAGAGGCTTTGATGTCTTTGAATGAACGCCGCGACGGTCCGCTGTTTAAAATGAAAAATGATCCGCGGATAACGCGTGTCGGACGGATCTTGCGCAAATATCGTCTTGACGAACTACCCCAGTTGATCAATGTCGTGCGAGGCCACATGTCCCTTGTCGGTCCGCGGCCGCACCAGCCAGATGAGATTGCGCGATATCAAAAGCATCATCGCCGCGTTCTGGCCATCAAAGCCGGAGCGACGGGTATCGCTCAGATCTCAGGCAGTTCTGATCTGAGCTTCGAAGAAGAGGTAGCGCTCGACACGTTGTATATTGAACACTGGACGCTGCTGCAAGATTTTAAAATTATTACGTTGACCGCTCTGAAGATGTTTCGCGACCACTCGGCGGTTTAGATCATGTATTGAGAATGGTGCTTTATCTGCCGGGTTGATACGTCAAGTTTACTTTTCTCAGGCTCTATACTACAATCCTGATTGCCAGACTCCAACATCAGGAGGGTGCTATGAATCAAAGTCAGGAATCGTGTATAAATTTCATCGAATGGTTTCGTTCTTTGTTAACGCTTTTCACTCCGCAAGGTTTTATTTTTAAAAATCCGGTTTTTTTCAATGAGCAGATTGTTGTCAGGGATGGTTTCTCGGACGCGCGTATGCTTACGGGTCAGGTTCTGCTCGGTATTCACGGCGCAAATGATGTCGTAGAATATGAACCCGAGTTTCGGCGTTTCGTATCAGTATTTTTTATCTTGGAAGTCGTGCGAGACGCTATCAATGCAGCCTGGCGTCCGTATACGGTCAGTGTCCAAGGGTTTCGCAATGGCTACTATGTCTATGATCCATTGCTGGCATGCTGGTTTCAGCGAGAGGCGATCCATGGCTCGTTCGGACAACAGGTTCAGTAAGCTTTTCTCTTTCCTAATGAAAGAGATTTTTTTGAGTATTGCCATGAGTATGCTAGGGTGATGGCTATGAAAGTTGCCTTTGTGCATGAATATCTCAATCAATCTGGTGGGGCTGAGCGTGTGCTTGAGGTTTTGTGTACGTTATTTCCGCAGGCGCCTATTTATACATTGCTCTATGACGCACGGGCGACGGGTAATGTCTTTCAACACAGGAAGATTATTACTTCTTTTTTACAACGTATTCCCGGTGCCCCGCGATATCACAGACTATTGCCGTTGCTGATGCCAATTGCAATTGAGCAGTTTGATTTATCAGCGTACGATCTGGTGATTTCCAATGCGCATTCGTTTGCCAAGGGCATTATCACCAAACCGTACACGAAACATATCAGCTATTGTGCTACGCCTTCGCGTTTTTTGTGGGATGACAGTCAGCAGTATATTCATGATGCCCGCCATCCCTGGCCGATCTCGCATATTGTGCCGTTCGGTATAGCCTACTTGCGCGTGTGGGATCATCAGGCTTCGGCTCGTGTTGATAATTTTATCGCGATCTCTGATTTTGTCAGACAGCGCATCGGAAAATATTATCAACGCGACTCGCAGGTAGTGTATCCGCCGGTGCGTGCCGGTTTTTTCCAGGTTTCCACTGTTATCGATGACTATTTTCTGATGGTCGGCCGTCTTGTCTCGTACAAGCGTTTTGATGCGGCGATCAAAGTTTTTAATGCTATCGGGAAACAACTCAAAATCGTTGGCGATGGTCCGGAATTAAAACGACTCAAGAAAATGGCCGGACCAACTGTACATTTCCTGGGACGCGTGTCCGATGCTGCATTACGTGATCTTTATCAACATGCGCAGGCTTTGATTTTTCCACAGGAAGAAGACTTCGGTATTGTGCCTTTGGAATCTATGGCTTCCGGCCGGCCGGTCATCGCATACCGTGGTGGTGGCGCACTTGAAACAATTGTCGACAGGATTACCGGTATTCTGTTTGATGAGCAGACAGAGATCGGTTTGGCTCAGGCCATCGGTGATTATTATCATACTGAATTCGATCCATTAAAAATTCATGAACACGCGCTAAACTTCGATGTGCCAGTGTTTATAAAGACATTCAAAGATACAATTGACAGCATTTTGAAATAGTTTTACACTATTATGAGATTATTTTACAATAGATAGAGAAAGAGGTGCCTTATGGGCAGCAAAACGAACAAGAGAAAAAAGAAGAATTTTGTACTACCCGGAAGTGGCAAAGTCAAGAAGATACAGGCTCGAGCGCCCGATGAGTCTCATAACGGGGGTCAGACGACTATACTATCTCCCGTTGGAACTCCACAATGTGAGCGCGAGGCTGCGCTTATGGATCGTTCCGTGGAGACGGAGGCATGCCTGTGTGTTGCACCAGAACACGGTGCTAACCTTCACGTGGAAGCTGTGCAGAATATGATGTTTGAAGATCAAGAACAGTCCGATGAGCCCTTACCATCAGATGATTATGATATATTGATCCGAGCGGTGCTGGAGGGCGATCGGGAAATAGTACAGTATATACTGGACAAGATCGACCTAGCCCGCACTGATTGTAATGGTAATAACGTCGCCCATATTTTGGTTAGCAGGATTATGTTAGCCCTAGAGTTATTCAAGATTAAGATTTTGGGCAATATGGACCCGGAATCACTGAATCAAGCCGATGATGATGGCTACAAATTAACTGAGCTGTTTCTGGCTTTAAGCGATCAAGTGTTGGATGCTCGGCAGCAGGTTTACGGTCAGATTTTGCCGTTTTACAAGCGGTATGCCGCCGTAGCTGGTGATAGTATTGACAGGTAACGCCTTTTCTTAAGGGCGTTTTTTTATTTGGCACTAGTCATCAATGTAATCAACAGCGGGAAGACGCGGAATAGGGTATACTAGAAGCAGATATGCCTCACCAAAAAAATGTGTTCGGGGCAATGTTTGATGTACGGCCGATTGATAGTTCTGGCCGCCTTTTGCTTGAGCGTATTCAATCAGTTAAATCTCAGATTAATTTAAAACAACCATTATCTGCTGTTCAAAAAAACGAGAAGCGCGTCAGTATAGATAGTGCACGAACATCATTTGGTATCCGTCTTCAGAAAAAATCTCCACATCTCGTGCCGCCGGTTGCTTCGAAGGAATATCTGGTATCCGAATTTCAGCGTGCCCTCACAGAACCAGCTGATATTGTGGATATATTGGCTAGCGTTGGCGGACAATTATCTTATCAGACCCGATTAACAGACGAAAATATACCCCTGTCGGTCAGTGCTATGCATGCAGTTCCGGATCAAGGTATAACAATTTTCAAGGGGCGTAGTACATTAGAAGATTTTTGGACTAATACTGAACCGCACGACGTGGTTCCCATGATATCTGGACGTGAGTTTTCCTTACCTCAAAAACGTCCGGCACATGTCCCCGCACCGGATTTGCGTCCTTCATTGCGTTCGGCTATGTCACCGGCGTCGCGCGAGATGCACCGTGTTTTGCAAGCATCGTTACCCTCGGCACCGATCCCGGCACGATCTATTCCGGCGAGTACGGTATCTGCACCGAAAAATATTTTATGGGAGCAGGTTGCTCGACCGACAACACAACAAAAAACACATTCTCATGACTTCTTCCGTCGTTGGGGGTTATCAGTGGCTGTGTTTATGGGCTTGATTATCTTTTTTACCTGGTTAAGTTATAGCCGTGCCGTTGCGGTTCGTCACAATGTTTTTCAAAATAGCACCAATGCAGTTGCTAATCTGGAGAAAGCCAAGGATGATCTCGAACAGTACCATTTTGGCAATGCCGCTGACAGCTTTGCGTTGGCGCATGATGATCTCAATAAAGCATCAGGTACGCTGGACAACATTGGCGCTTCTTTGTTATCCGTTTTTGGCAGCCTGCCTGGGTTGAGCAAGATTGCAGCAGCGCACAACGTTGTACAGGCCGGTCAATACCTTGCGCGTTCAGGTGAATACATTGCTCGCGCTTCTCAGACATTGTTTGATGCCGATATTTCCAAGTATATACAATACAATGACCATATTCGTCAGAAATCACTTGGACAATTAGCGCATGATGTACAGGCGGTGCTTCAGTATGCCAATACGAACGTTACAAATGCCGGCCAATTATTAGCTGATGTCGATCAGTCTTTGATACCTCCCGATAAACGGGTACTCTTCGCGGCATTTCAGAACAAATTTCCCGATTTTCAGCACCATGCTGCCAGTGCCTTGGATCTGGGGCATTTTCTGGCCGGATTTGTCGGCAGCGTTGGTCACGACAAGACATATCTGGTGCTGTTTCAGAATAACAGCGAATTACGTGCGACAGGCGGTTTTCCGGGCAGCTATGCCGTGGTGCGTTTTCATGACGGCTATTTGAATGGCATCAACCTCGATGATATTTACAATCCCGATGGTCAGCTGAAAGAGAAGATCATACCGCCTGAGCCATTGCAGCACATTACGCCGAGTTGGGGCATGCGTGACGCAAACTGGTTTGCTGATTTTCCGACATCGGCCCGCAAAATCGAAACATTTTACGAAAAAGATGGCGGACCACATGTTGACGGTGTGATTACGGTGACACCTGATGTGATCTTGGATATCCTTGATATTGTGGGTCCGATTGCCATGCCTGAGTATGGCCTCCAGCTGACCTCGAAGAATTTCATGGCTCAAATTCAGGCCGAGATTGAGTACGGTGACAATCGCACACAACCCAAAACCATTCTCAAAGATTTACAGCCGAAATTATTAGCCGCGATTAACGCCCAGGGAAAAGACTCCCTGGTGAAAATATTTAATGCTCTCGCCTTGCGTCTGGCACAGAAGCATATCCTGGGCTATTTCAATAATCCAAGTTTGGAAAAGATCGCCCAGCAGCATGGTTTTGCTGGTGAACTCAAAACCACACCTGGAGATTTCGTCGAAGTGGCATACACCAATGTCAAAGGTTCAAAAACGGATGCCTTCACCGACAACGAGCTGCATGTGTCGACTCGTCTGGACAAAGCCACTATCTACCACACGTTGACTATCGATCGCACGCACCGCGGCGGTGATCAAGCTGATCGTTTCTATAATCTGCCAAATCCGGCATATGTGCGTGTGTATGTGCCGCGAGGTGCACATATCGAATCGATTAATGGCCAAGATGATACTCATTTCAAATCGATCGTCACGTATTCCGATGATAGCTTAGGCTATGTACGGGACAATGATCTTGCGATGATCGAGAATGGGATCGATCACCCATTGCCTGATGTTGATGTGTTCGAGGAAACTGGCAAGACAGTCTTTGGCTTTTGGATGATTACCCAACCTCACAATAGTAGCTCGGTTATGATCCGGTATTCGTTGCCCCGCAGTGAAACAAAAGGCTACACGCTATTATGGCAAAAACAATCCGGTACACCCGGAGATAAGGCCTACGCTAGTTTTGTCGGGTCTGGGGCGTTGAATACATCAGATGCCGATTTGAAAAAGACCGAGAATGGACTACTATGGAACGGAGATCTCACATTGGATCACGAATTCCATATTATAGACCATGAATAAGACGGAGCATACTACGGCATTATGGAAGGCGGTCGGCGTACTCGCCTTTTTTGGTTTGGTTTCCCGGGCGTTCGGTCTTTTGCGCGATCGGATTTTGGCCAGTCACTTTGGCGCTTCGCCGATTCTCGATACCTATTATTCGGCTTTTCGTATCCCCGATTTTATTTTTAATTTGATTATCAGCGGCGCCATCGCTTCAGCCGTTATCCCTATTTTTATCAGTTATTACAAAGAAGACGAGGAACGCGGTTGGCTTCTGATTAATCATTTCTTGAATTTTGCTTTGATTCTGGTGTTCTTGCTTTCTGTCGTATTCATTATTTTCGCGCCGTGGCTGATGCCTTTCATTACACCGGGTTTTCCGCCGGCACAGCTCGCTCAAGCGATACAGCTGACACGGCTTATGTTTTTGAGTCCGCTGATTTTTACTTTTTCTACTGTCATTGGTGCCGTTTTACAGTCGTTACGCCGTTTTACAGTGTATTCTATAGCACCGTTACTGTATAACCTGGGTATTATTATTGGTGCCGTTTATCTGGTGCCGATTTTTGGTATCCTTGGTCTTGGCTATGGCGTTGTCTTGGGGGCCATCCTGCATCTCATAGTGCAAATCCCTGTGGTCTATAGTGCCGGATTTCGCTGGCGTTTTCTTTTTTCATTGCGCGATAAGGGATTGCGCAAGATTATCACGTTGATGGTACCGCGGACGCTCGGTCTGGCTTCGGGGCAAATTAATCTCGTTGTTATTAATGCTATCGCTTCCACAGTTGCGGTCGGTAGTATTACGATTATTAATTTCGCCAATAACCTTTGGATTGTGCCAATCTCAATTATCGGCATTGCGATTCCGACTGCTGTCTTCCCGTCATTGTCTGATTTATCAGCCGACCATGATCGCCAGCAATTTTTAGCTACATTCAACCATGTATTCCGACATATGTTGTGTCTTGGCATACCGGCAACAGTAGTTATGATTGTCCTGCGCCAGCCGATTATTCAATTGATTCTCGGTGTTGGTCGTTTCAGTATCGCTGATATTGAGATTACTGCGGCCGCTATCGCGATTTTTGCTTTGGGCATTGTGCCGTTTTCACTTGAGCAATTGGTCAACCGCGCTTTTTACGCGATGCACCACACCGGAATTCCGGTCATTATGTCGATCATTGCTGATATCGTCAACGTTATCTTGAGTTTGCTTTTTGTGCATCAGGCGACATCGGGATGGCTCTATAGATTACTCCAGGCTGTTTTCCAGTTTTCCGATGGACCGCTCATGCGCGTCCTGGGTTTGTCGTTGGCGCTGACACTGGCAAATATTGTCAATTTCGTATTGTTATGGATCGGTTTTCGGTCATACGTGCGTTATCGTGGCGCTGCTCGATTGTCCGTTTTATCATTAAAGCTAGGCATTATGTCCATAGCCGCTGCCGCTTGTTTGATATATACCAATGCTGTGTTGGCGCTGCCTACGCAGGCGTTTACGTTTCTAGGCCAATTTCTCTTGCTCAGTCTCGATTTGCTAATATTTATAATCTATGGCATTATGTTCGCATGGATTTTAAAAATTGAAGAATTAAGGGAGGTACATAGATGGTTCAAGAAAATAGTTTGAATCGGAGGAAGATAGCAATGGCTGACAAGAATCAAAGCTTCGTCTTTATAAGATTAGTGACGCACTACATGGTGCATGTTCTGAAATTTCCTGTAGGCTATTTGGTTCTCGCGAGCTGGTTTTGTGTGGGTATGCTAGCCGGGTTAGATCATAAACTTATTGGCGGTTTGATCGGCGCATCCGTAGGTTATATGGGGCTCGTCATAGCGCTCGCGTGTTTCGACTTGAGGGATCTGAAGGATCGTAAAAATAAAGAGTAGGTTGTACAGCTCGCTTCGGCGAGTTTTTATTTGAAAAAATGCCCGTAAAATGGTAGCGTTACGACAATGCAATATATTCGCAACTTTGTCATTATCGCCCATATTGACCATGGCAAATCAACATTGGCTGATCGTTTTTTGGAACTGACCGGTACAATCGAGAAGCGCAAGATGCAGGAGCAATTTCTGGATACGATGGAACTCGAGCGCGAGCGGGGTATTACGATCAAGCTTCAACCGGTGCGGATGCGATATCGCTACGATAATATTGACTATACCCTCAACCTGATTGACACGCCGGGTCATGTTGATTTTTCGTACGAAGTTTCACGCTCACTTGCCGCTGTCGAAGGTGCTATTTTGCTTGTCGATGCCACCAAGGGCGTGCAAGCGCAGACATTGGCTAATTTGCATTTGGCCGAAAAACAAAAGCTGGTTATCATTCCCGTTATTAACAAAATTGATTTGCCGAATGCTCGTGTGGCCGAAGTCGAAGATGAGCTTGCGAATTTATTAGCTGTTGACAAGGATCAGATTTTGCGCATTTCCGGTAAAACGGGTGAGGGAGTTGAGCAGTTATTGCAAACCGTAATCCGTATAGTACCACCGCCGGTACACTACAGTACTATGACATCTGTACCTGATGATGATCCACGGATATGCGCCCTGATTTTTGATTCGGCATTCGATACCTACAAAGGTGTGCTGGCCTATGTCCGGGTTTTTGATGGTGTCGTTAAAGCGGGCAATAAGCTTACTCTGGCTGCTTCCAAAGCAGTATTCGATTGTATCGAGGTCGGTTCATTTGCGCCGCAGTTACAGAAGCAATCAGAGCTGGTCGCCGGCACTATCGGGTATATCGCCACTGGCTTGAAAAATGTTGGCGATGTCCGAGTCGGCGATACAATTCGTACTATCGGTTCGGATGTTGTGTTGCCTGGTTATCAGGAACCGCGGCCGGTAGTATTTGCTAGTTTTTATCCCGAAGACACCGAATCGTATGATATTCTGCGGGATGCTTTGGGGAAATTAAAACTGACAGATGCTTCACTAGTATTTGAGCCCGAGTCATCGCCGGGATTAGGTCGCGGTTTTCGCTTGGGATTTTTGGGTATGCTGCATATTGAGATTATCAGTGAACGTCTGCGTCGAGAATACAAGCTGGATCTCATTATTTCGACGCCGTCGGTTGAGTATCATGTTATTTTGAACAATCAGAACACGCTATCATTGCGGTCGGCTGCGTTGTTACCCGACCCGAGCTTTATCGAACGTATTGAAGAACCGATGGTTGATCTGGAGATTTTGAGTCCTGCTGAGTACATCGGAAGTTTAATGTCTTTATTGGCTGATCTCCGTTCCGAATACAAAGCGACTGATTATTTGACGAAAGAATTAATAATTTTAAAATACAAAGTTCCTCTCGCTGAAATAGTGACAGATTTTTATGATAATTTGAAAAGCGTCAGCTCGGGTTATGCTTCGATGAGCTACGAACCGGCCGGTTACCAGGCTGGTGACCTGGTGCGACTTGATATTCTGATTGCCGGTGATCTCGTCGAGCCGTTTTCGCGTATTGTGCCACGTGACAGCGCATATTATCTGGGTCGCAAAATCGTTGAACGACTCAAGGACATTGTGCCGCCGCAATTGTTTGTTGTGGCCATCCAAGCTGCCATCGGTGGCAAAATTATTGCTCGCGAGAGTATTAAAGCCATGCGCAAAGACGTCACCGGCTATTTGTACGGCGGCGATATTACACGCAAGAAGAAATTATTGGAGAAACAAAAACGCGGCAAGGAACGCATGAAAGCCAGCGGCAAAGTGAATTTACCCCAGGAAGTATTTTTAGAAATGTTGAAAAAGTAATATACTCGAGATATGTCATTTGAATCAACACGCACCACGCCGTCGGATGCACATGAAAAAACAAAATCTGACACATTTCCTGTGCCATCAGAGGAGTCTGTGCATAGCGATAGAGAAAATCTAGTGCGTGAGCTTGCCAAGGCAGAGGAGGGAGCTTTGATGAATCGACTGTATCAAGCTGTGCTCAATCATTTACAATACGGTTCCGATGATGTTCAGGGATCGGATGATAGCTCTTTGTACCTATGGCTTGAACGGGTCGTAAGTCATGCGCATTATGCCTTGCTTCATCCTCAAGGTATAAAAAATATCGTCGAGGAATTGTTTGATTTTATTAAACGTAATCAGCACGTTCCGGTCGAATTCATCGAGCGGCAGCGAGAGGTGCTTTGGAAGGAAGCTACTGATTTGAGGCTGGCCATCGAACGTTTGCGCGAGGATATCGATAGGCCACGACGGCATGCGCTTATGCAGAAGATTCATATCGAAACCGAAGAATTTTTTGCTACACATTCACCGGAAGCAGTGATTGATTTTCTGGAGAATGCTGAGATTGAAACGCAAGATACACTGGGTGGCGGTCGCAATGAGACCATCGCCATAAAACTCAAAAACGATGGTTGGGGTGTAGTCAAAAAAGCCACGGGTGAGGAGGCGGGCTTGCGAGAACATATTCCCGCTGGCACGTATTACAAACGCGAAATCGCAGCGTATATTGTGGATTCCATGTTAGTTGGTTTTGATTTGGTTGCACCCACGGCACCGCGGACAATGGATGATAGTGAAGCTAGTGTGCAGCAATTTGTGCCCGGTGCGCGCATGGTTACTGAGCTTTCATTTACAGAACGGGAAGCCGAGATGGATAGAATGGAGCGGATGAAACTGTGGATTTTCGATTATATTATTCACAACTCTGATCGCTATTCGAATAATATTTTGATTAAAGACAGTCGAATATATGCCATCGATCATGGTCTCGCGTTTGCGGAAAAAGAATCATTCTTGGTATATGAAGATTTTTTTGGCGAAGAATTATCGCCGGAGATCATTACTTTGATGGAGAATGTTCAGAAGAGGCTGCGCGATCAAAACTTTGTGGAAAAGTTTACCAAAAGTTTAGAGCCATTCTTGGATGATGATGAGATAGCGTCATTGTTGCGTCGCGCACGTTCCATGGCCTATACTATTCTTCAAGATAATTGTATATATCCAGGCTTCGACCGGGGTCGTTTTAAGGCACAGCGACGAGGTAGTAAATCGATGCGTACGCTACAAGGGTTTGTTGAATAGCACGCGCCTCATTGATGTAGTATCAATATTTATGAAATATGTTGAAATATACAAATTAGTTATTACCAATCAACCCGAGCAAAAAGTCATTGCTCGTTGTGAGTTGCATGGCGACGAAGTCATATGTACTGGCGACTCAGCATTGGTAGAAAATATACAGCGAGAGGGGGTACATAATTACGGCGCTAACGCTGCCGAGAAGCCGACGCTTTTCCCTGGTGATGGCCTGGTATTTTTGGAACAATTATCATCTCATTTTCGTTCGGG
>CAZHOA010000011.1:0-13116 GCA_964534385.1 uncultured Candidatus Saccharibacteria bacterium
GATGAGTACATGTTCAAAGCGCCTTTCAATGAATATATAAATACGGTTGGCAGAACGAGCCGAGCGATGGCCGAGTATAGCTACGCCAGGAAAGCACGATCTTTCGAATCAGCTCAGCAGCAGCTCATACAGAATGGGGAAGATCCGGGCGAAGTATGTTTTGGTGTTCATCTCATAAAAAAGCTGCCACGACACCTCAATCTACCCACCACATTTGAAGGAATTCGGATCTATACAAAGGTAATCGGCGAGATACGAGCCTTATGATCCCCTCCCTTTTTTTTAGACGAAGGCGCACCCTTTTGACAACTTGCCAGATCTCCACACTAAAACCAAACGGCGCCATACACTGACGCCGTTTTTTTGTGACAAAAATTAGAATATCTCTACGTGGCAAGGAGCTTAACAAAAAGTTTCTTTGGTAGAATCTCTGTGAATTCTTCCGACGCCTCATACGAAGACACCAGATCCTTGAGATGTGTAGCACCCTTAATCTCGGTTTGCTTCATTTCGATCATTTTTTGCATCTCATGATCCTGCGTGAAATAGTACAACGCAACCAACTGACCGGCTTTCAGACCCTGTGTTTTTCTGAAATTCTGAATAGCTCTGACTACCTCTCGTAATAGCCCTTCTTGACGCAAGGCCTCAGATACTTCAGTCACAAGCGCCACACTAAGATCGCCTTCTTTTTTGATGACTATGTTCGAACCTTCAGGCATACCCCTGAGACTTATTTTTTTAACATTAATCTCCTGTCGCAAGATATCCAGACACTCATCAGTTTCTTTGAGATGTTGTACGCCTGTGATAAAGGCTTCACTCAAAGGCTGACGCAAAGGCAGTGACGCCTCTTTGCGAATGGCATGCGCGATATGACTCAGATGCATAACTTCATTCATCTTTGCCCGCAGATCACCTGACGTTTCTATCCGTGATAATACTCTATCCGGCCATCGACATAAATGAACCGAATCTTCGCATTGAGAATCAAGTGAACGGACAAGATTCTGATACATTGCCTCCGCGGTAAACGGAAGAATTGGTGCCACTACAAGCACAAAGCGAGTCAACACCGAATACAGTGTATGTAAGGCATCGCGGTCACCTGCTGCAAAACGCTCACGCGACAGGCGAATATACCAGGTTGACAGATTCTCCACGAACGGACGGATCGCCCGTGTTGCTGTCGGATAGTCATATGCTTCGAGTGCCTGGTCAATTGTTGTGAGTAAAATCTCAAGCTCAGCTTTGATCCAACGATCAAGAGGATGTTCGCTCTCCGACACTGACGAGTCGTATTGCCAGGCATGGACATTGGCGTAGGTGATAAAATACGTATAGCTATTCCAAATGATCAGCAGCACTTTGCGATAGTATTCTTTGATGTCATCCTCCACAACATTCATGTCCTCACCCTTCATGATCGGATTTGACATAAAATATAATCTCAAAGCTTCGCCGCCATAGGTCATGATCGTTGTCTTGGGATCGGGATAATTGCCAAATGATTTTGACATTTTACGGCCATCAGTTCCTTTTAACACACCTGTAACCACGACATTCTTGAAAGCAGCTGAGTCTTTTAGTCCATGCGCTATAACGTGGAGGTAATAGAACCATCCGCGCAACTGACCTGTATATTCGACGATAAAGTCGGCGGGAAATCCCTTTTCAAAATCCTCCCGATGCTCAAACGGATAATGCCGTTCAGCATATGGCATAGCACCGGATTCAAACCAGCAATCGAGCACATCGCGGACACGATGCGCTGTACCAGCACATTTTTGACATGGCACCACGACACGATCGATATCAGGACGATGCAGATCGGTCACAGATACTTCGGATTGTTTCTCTAATTCCGCGATGGAACCAAATACCTGGATCTCATGGCACATATCACACTCCCAAATCGGAATCGGCGAGCCCCAATATCGAGAGCGCGACAAGCACCAATCAGGCGCATGTTTGAGATTGTATTCAAAGCGACCATACTTGAAATGATCCGGCACCCAATGAATGCCCTGATTCGTTTGGATAAGCCCTGCACGTAGTTTCTCAACATTCAAATACCAGGCTTCCTGCGCCTTGTATATCAACGGGGTTTCACAGCGATAACAAAACGGATACGAATGAGTCACTACTTCTTCCTTAAAGAGCAGTCGTCTGTCTTTTAAATCCTGTATGATGAGCGGGTCCGCTTTTTTTAAATATATCCCTGCCCAAGGTGTTATCTCTTTGATGAATTTACCCTCATCGTCGACAGTGACGAACAACGAGAGATTATGGTCTTTGCCCAACGCAAAATCAACCTCGCCGAATGCCGGTGCTATATGTACAATACCAGTACCATCTTCCATAGTCACAAAATCGGCAGCATAAACTTTAAAATCATTCGGTTTTGATTTTAAAAAACTATAGAGCGGCTCATACTCCCAACCGATCAATGCACTGCCTTGATATTTTGTGATGACGGGAACGGCTTCGCCCAAGAAACGAGTTGCAGCTTTTTCAGCGAGAATCAAGCGTTGTCCGTCAACCTGGACTTCAACGTATACTTCCTCGGGATTAACAGCCAATGCGGCATTACCCGGCAATGTCCAGGGAGTCGTTGTCCACGCGATCAAATACGTATTCTGATGTTTAAGTTTAAATTTGATAGCAACAGCCGGATCAGTTACGGGACGATAGAATCCCTCATCCATAGTAATCTCAAATTTAGAAAGCGGCGTTGCACAACGGGTACAGTAGATAGATGAACGCGTACCTTTGTAAATCAGACCCTTGTCGTATAGCTCCTTGAATGCCCACATGACCGACTCCATATAGCCGAGATCCATAGTCCGGTAGGCGTGTTCCATGTCTACCCAACGGCCTATATGGTTAATATACCAGGGCCATTCGGCTGAGACTTCATTCACATAGGCACGGCATGCCGCAACAAACGTATCGATACCAATTTTTTCAATATCACGCTTGCTCCGTAGCCCAAGCTTTTTCTCTACTTTTGTTTCGGCCGGCAAACCATGGCAATCCCAACCCCAGACACGGCGCACCTGAAAACCTTTCATCGTTTTAAAACGAGGGATAATATCTTTGGCGATACTTGGCAAGAGTGTCGCATAATGCGGCGTGCCCGTTATGAATGGCGGGCCATCAAAAAACGAATATACAGAGTCGTTTGAACGCTCCTCAATAGAACGCTCAAAGATATGGTTCTTGTGCCAAAATTCCAAAATTTCCTGTTGCATTTCAAACAGGTTATTATGATGATTTGGCGTTTCAAACATTGTGGCTATTATACGTGCCGCCCAGACAATGGTCAAGTTATTGTATGGTTTTGCAGTATGGCATTTCTGAGCTTGGTGAATAATGCTTTTCCGTCAAACACATTACTCCATCTCCACCAAGCTTCATTTCTATCTACTTGCGCAAGCACATACTATGAAAAAAGTAATCGGATATACATCCGATTTTTTAATTTTTATGTAAATATCTAACACTACTACAGAACAAGTCCCAGCGGGAGATTAACGGTCAGATCTTTTGTATTGTACAGAATGGTCTCGGCCGCATCCTGAGCTGCGATGGTCATATTCTTACCCTGACCTTTGCCCAAGGCTATTGCGTTGACTTGCACCTCCACAACAACGGACTTGTGGCCGCTATGCCGGTATTTTCTTGCTACAACATACTTGGGATAGCTTTGAAATTTCTGTCGAACCAGTTGTTTGAGTCGTTCGCGACCAGACAGCTTCTGTTGACAGAATATTTCCCCGCTAATACTATGCCGTACAATATGACTAGCTCCAGGGGCCTCGAACTGGAACGATGGAGTATCACTATCACTGGTACGCTGCAGCAAATGCCTCTCTAGAATCCGCTGCACGATCACCATGTCGTATCCGCTATCAATAAATAGCGCCGCAACCAGCGATTCAAAAAGACATGCCAACATGTAGTCGGTAATATCTTGGCGGGCAAAGTGCGTTATAAAATAACGATCTAGATGCAATGCTCGAGCAACTCTGCCAAGATTCTTATTACACACGAGCTTATCAACATTTTTGCTCAACGTCCCAACTTCCGCTTCGGTTAGTCCAGTAAACATAGAATGAGCAATTGCCAGATTAAGAACTCGATCTCCCAGGTACTCAAGCCGTTGGTAATTTTTTTCATTCTGACCACCGTGAGTCAACGCCTGTATCAGTAAAACGGGATCACGAAACGTATACCCTAGGATCTGGCTTACTGCGCTGAGATGCTTTTCATCCATGCATAACCTACCTTGATCTATGTGTTACCACAAATTATGAAAAAACTACTATCCTCAGTATAACCTGGCGCAATCCAACGTCAATCTACTGTCATACACACCTTGTTCTATTTGTACTTATTGGTCAAAAAATCGACCCATGCATTCCATTGCGGCGGCTGCTGTCCGATGTTCACAATATTCACAATATCGACAACACGAGTAAAATAGTCCATATACTTTGGATCGATAGCAAACCCGGGATATGGTTCCTGATTTATCGGAATCTTTCTAATAGCCTTTTGATACAGTCTCGATATTCTATTATCAGTTATGTCGTATTCGTCTTTCAGATATTGTCTAAAATTAGCATCACCAACATCAAAAACCTTATAGGCTATGCCATGAACTTTATTAAACTGGCTAATTGTGGGGTCGACAAACAAGATTTTATCTCTCACATAAATTTCCAACCAGGCATGATCGGTAGTGATCGGCTGACCATTGACGATAGTATTAGCAAAACCAAAACGTTCAACGATCTCATATGGATTATTATCATAGGACGTATCAATCGACAGTGTGCCATTAAAAAATTTGTTACTAATGATCTTTGCGAAGGCGTAGCTTGAGGGACCGCAAGCAAGGGGTTGAATGTTATAAACGGGTGCCTTTAGTTTCAGATCTTGGACAAAATCGGCGGATATAGAATTGATATATGCTTCAATATCTTGAATTCTTTGCTGATCCTCAGTATCAAATTGCTCATGCGTAATTGCCTTAACATGCTGGTACCGCAACAGAACTATGACGATAGTACAACAGCACACAATAGCCGGAATAAGGATGATTTTTCTATTAAATATCCTCATAAGAGTAACTTCATTGTAGAAAGTCCTGATATGTGCGTCAATCTTTGTGGTTTTATGTTCATTATTTCGCTTTATACTGCAACACGACCGAACACGAACAGTATGGCATAGGCCCTTGATTTATATGGTCATTTCTGCTATATATATGGCCGGATCTGCTATAGTCTTTATTTGACTTTAAGTCGAATATATGATATAATAGGTGTATACAAGAAGATCCCCAAGAGGGGTCTTTTGTTTAGCCTAAAAAGCTGAATATATAAGGTTTTTTAGACAAAAATATATGAATAAAATAACTATGAAAACAAAGTTCTTTGTCGCTCTGGTTATTTCATGTGCTCTTATTGCCAATACCAGTCAAACAACTCATGCGGCAGGTTTAGTGGATTGGGTATCTGGTAATAATAATATCAAAAGCTCATTTACCTTTGCTTTATCGTATCTCAATACAGCCAATAATGCCGCTACCTCATCTGATACAAAATCAAATCAGTCAGATGATCAAACGGACACCATAAAACCGGTGGCCAAAACCACCAAGACCGTTGCCACATACACAGTCAGCGCTACCGGTTATTCTTCGGAGGTAGGACAAACTGATGATTCTCCATTCATAACCGCAAACGGTTCCTATGTACGCGATGGCGTCATTGCAAGCAACTTCTTACCGTTTGGTACAAAAGTAATCTTTCCTGATTTGTTTCCTAATAAAATCTTCGAGATTACTGATCGTATGAATAGTCGATACAACCCTGAAATCAGTGGTCGATACAATATCGATATCTGGTTCCAGCACACCGATGATGCTATTCACTTCGGTCGCAGAACGACAAAAATGCTTGTGCTCAACAATTAAAAATCTTGTTCCGTGACACTATTTTTGCTAGCTTAAATAGGTCAGCGCCCGTAGCTCAACTGGAAGAGCGACTCCCTTCGAAGGAGTAGGTTGTGGGTTCGAGCCCTGCCGGGCGCACATGTAATGTGCCGAGCACACACTGAAAACCATCCATATGGATGGTTTTCATGTTTTCTTAATGATCACCAGCTATATTTCTCACAAAACCCGAAGTGGCCGCCTTTTGTGGGTTTTTGAACGCTAAATATTGACTTTTTAATTAAAAAATGTTAGTATTTACCTAGTCACTACTATAGCTTACCTTGCAAGTAATACCTCTCTTTTCTCTATTATTTGATAGATCCAAGGGACATTGCTTCTTATTTATGAATATAAAAACAGTACGCACAATCAGTGTTGGGGTTATTGTCATAACCTTGTTTTCGGTTTTATACACCGGCGCATTAGCCGATTATGGCTTTGGCAACGAGCAACCGGCAACCACGAATCAAACACAAAGCTATACCTACGACGGGAGTGGCACAACCGGTAACTCCAACGTTGCGAACCTCCAGTCTTTTAATACCGGTTTCGTTAATACATACGGCAACCAGGCATATTCAAATTCTTCACAGGGCATAAACTACACCTACGGCACAAACGATCCGGTGTATTATGATACCGACTCTGCCCAAATTTATACCAATACATACCCAACAAATACCTTTGATTACGGAATGCGCATTCATAATGGGCCTAATTATGAACTACCATTCTTCTCTTGCAACCGCTATAGTCTCAGGTTCCCTTATTATTTCAACTCAAATGATTGCGCCACACCCGAGCCGACTCCGATCATATATCCAAGCCCAACTATCACACCTCAGCCTAAAACATTAAATCTTGCCATTTCAGCACAACCATCATCTGG
This sequence comes from uncultured Candidatus Saccharibacteria bacterium, assembly GCA_964534385.1. Lineage (GTDB taxonomy): Bacteria > Patescibacteriota > Minisyncoccia > 2-02-FULL-40-12 > IGHO2-01-FULL-4-A > CAYUQA01. The sequence continues at coordinate 6,897 of CAZHOA010000011.1, forward strand.
TGTCGTTCCATTAAATTCTGTCATAACCGCCCACGTCACCGGCACAGCTACCGGAACAATTCGTTATCGTTTCGATTGTACAAATGATGGAACATACGAATACGACACAACCGCTACAAGCACAACTCAAGCATACACATGTAGTTATCAAAGCGTAGGCACGCATACTGTTCGTGTTGTTGTTGATCGTGATGGCTTAAATGCAATACGCGCTACACAAGTATATGCCCTCCAGAATCAACCAACATATCAATCACCGACAGTTGATCTCAAAATCAATGGTTCCGATGGTCCGATCAGCATATACCAAGGCAACCAACTATCTATTACCTGGACGAGTACCAACGCACAGTCATGCTATGCATCAAATGCTTGGACGGGTTCAAAGAGCACTGCTGGTAGTGAGATAGCCTATGCATCAACAAATACTGTATACACATTGAGTTGCAGTAATAGTCAGGAAACAGTGACTGATAATGTTGTGGTAAATGTCATATCACCAACCCCAACTTATTCTCCGACACCTACCTATACGCCATATATTACAACGTTGAATGTTTCTAAATCCGTTCGCAATCTCTCAGGCTCGACAACCTATGACAATTCATATGTCTATGCCCACCCGGGTGATACGCTTGAATTTAGTATCCGCGTACAAAACAATGGCAATGCCGTCGCACGCAATGTACGAATCAGTGATCAATTACCATATGGTTTGAGCTACATTTCAAGCACCACGGACAGAAACGGCAACTATTATGGCTCCGCGGACAATATCATTAACAACGGTTTTACAACTGACCTTCTTTATCCGGGACAGACAATAAATATCACGATCCGAGCCACGGTAACCTACTATACATATTATACGTATGCCTATAATTCCGCTGCTAACCAGATAGTGAACACTGTGTCCGTCGTATCTGACAATAGTCCTTACACGACAGCATCAGCATACGTCTACGTCACGCCAACAGTATATACAACCGTTTCAAATCCAGTAGCGCCGCAAATCAGTATCCAAAAGTTGGGCAAAAATATAACCAAAGGCGATACTCAAGAACGCACTACAATTATTGGCGCACCAAACGATACATTGGAGTTTGTACTACATGTGCGTCCGATATCCAACACCCGCATTGATAATGTTGTAGTTCGAGATATATTGCCGCGTGAATTAACGTATACACGCAACTCAACCGCTCTGAATGGTGCAATTACCACTGATGGCATTACCGAAAATGGTATCGCAATCGGTTCGCTAACGCCGAATAGTGAAACCATCATCCGTTTCAATGCTATTGTAACGCCTGGATATATCTATACCACGCGATACATTACCAATACCGCAATTGTATCTGTAAACGGCGCGACAATCAGTCAAGCTCAGTTACCCATTACTCTTGCAAGTCAATATCCAACGACCGGTACGATATATAACGCCAGCCGTATCCCAACTGGACCAGAAGGCATGATCGCGTTCATTACAGGTCTTAGCGGTGTTATCACAATCTCATATATACTCTTGAGAAAAACTGCCTACTTTAAGACACTTGGTCTGCGTAGACTTGCTCAGAAAAAATCACTCGATACCATCAATCTACTAGCGTAATTGCGTATTGCTTTCGTAAGCTTATGAAAAAAATTATATTTGTATTTTGTATATCGTTTGCGATAATAGCTATCATTCTCAATAGCCAGTTTCTGCTTGCCTATCTTACATTTACCAAAGACACATTAACTCCTCCGGCATATGCCGCACAACGGGCCCTTCTATTGCCGCTTACTCAAAATAACACTCCACAACCATTACCAGAGCAGGCAACGTTAACTATACCTAGGATTGGTATTACAGTACCGATACTGTTTAGTAAAGACAAGGAGATTAACACAGAGGCGCTCTATACAAAACTTCAAAACGGCGTCATTAATTATCCGACCTCGGTTAAGCCCGGCGAGAAGGGCACGTCGATTATCCTCGGTCATAGCTCATCATATCCATGGCAAAAGGGGCGCTATCGATCAGTGTTTGCGCTGCTCGGTAAATTACAAACTGGCGATACATTCACCGTGCGATATGACGACGGCAGACTATTTACGTACACAATACAAAAATCAGTTATCTTTAATCCCAAAATTGAAAATCATGATCTAACTCAACTAACCGAACATGCTGACGACGAAACCATCGTGCTGGTTAGCTGCTGGCCCATCGGTACGGATTATCAAAGAATCGCCGTCATTGCGACGAGAAAATAAGAATCTCAATATCAAAAAACGAGTTGTAAAACAACTCGTTTTTTGATATTCTAGCTCTGACATCATATCCGCCCTTAGCTCAGTTGGTAGAGCAGTTGCCTCTTAAGCAAACGGTCGAAGGTTCGAATCCTTCAGGGCGGACAATTGACAAATATTTTAATATATATTACCATAGCTTGCTTTCTTATTTTCTTTCACAAGGAGCGAGCTAGTGACATATCCAAGAAAATCCTTGATAGAACAACTCGAAATGTGGCGGACTATAACACCTTTTCTAAGGACAGACGCAACAGAAAAGTTGATCAGTGATGTACCTGATTTGCCCAAGGAAGCAGAAAATTTCTTTCTCATCCCGAAGCCCCACCTAGTGGCTGAGCATACTACATTACGGTCTCCAATCTATCTAAAATATTTTCAGAAAGCTCTATACGATCGTTGCCGCGGCAGAGAATATTGGGCGTTCTCGATACATAACCACCATACTGTTCATTTTTATGCACACGCGTTTCAATATCTTGCCGATAGAGTGCGAAAAAGCCGAGAGAGCAGTGTCACCGATAAACCATCGACATTTGCCCATATTGATCAGTACTTTATACGCTTTGAACAAAAGCAACATGTGGATCGGAAATATAGAAAATCACTTATATCCGCAATTCCTCAGGGCTATATACGCTATAAAACTCGGAATGCTTTACAACAATTATGGCAAGAGCAGCCTGGTGATTTCTTTGTAGTGCCAGCACAGCTTGGTAGTCGGTATCTTGGTTTAACGTATCGGGATGTAAGACACAATTTTCAAACTAATGAATTTTGCCTTGGACCCTATGAGATTATGGCGATCTTATTAACGCATCCCGAAAGATTAAGGTTATGGGAGGATCCCTCTATTCATGCCGCCGGACTAGACTGCGGACGTAATCCGCCTCGCTATAGCAACAAGAGACAATTTGTTTATTCCTGCTATATACAGCGGCGCGGAAAGCGGCTTGGGCTTTTTGGGAATGTAATACACCAGAACCCAAATGATACGTATCAGAATTTTGGTCTGGCGACTGGATTCACGCTATAATGGCGATCATTGGCCTTGGCTTAATTAACTTTTAGCCTTACATATTTCTTGTGGGGCTATTTTTTAGGTATCTCTAATAGACACCGGTACGCGATATTTCGCTCGGCATCAGCTTCGTGGTACACTTGAGAGCATTATTATAAATTCATGCGGACGGTTACGAGAATAATTACGTAACCGTCCTGTACTATTATGCGAGATATCAAAGAAATATTCGAAAAAATACAACAACATAAACAAGAGCAGCGAGAGATTAACAGATCACTAAAAGACGCTCTGAAAAACTCTGCAGAATATCAAGACCTGCTTGACCAGATGAATCGGCTCAAAGCCAGAAAAATCAGTATAGAATCTTCGGTCAAAGGTGATATTGAACAAAAAATCGATCTCCTAAAACTTCATATCAAAGAGAGCACGCAAACCATGTCTGATATCGCTTTGACGACTTTAATGAAGGGCGAAAGTATTAGAATTATTGATTCAAACCAAAACGAATACGAGCCAATTTTTTCAGTTCGATTCAAAAAGACAACTAATAGGATCGTTGATGAAGGTCAACCTGATCACGCTGATACTCAAGATTCGGAAGAGGCTTAGATTGACATAATTTACATCTTTTGTTATATATCAAACATCGTAGAAAGGCGGTGAACATGCGTTACGAGAGTTTTGGTAAAGTATTAAAAGTTCTTTTGGATGAATCGCAACTATTTAATCGGCATGATTGGGCATATGTGCTCGGTACATCACTGACCCAGATACAACAGTGGCTGGACGATGTGTATTTGCCGCGTCCAGAAGATCTGTATATGATCATTAGGTCTATTGATAGATCCTGCCCTGATTATGTTCCGGCGCACATTCAAACGTTGATGGAGGAGTTGCTCATGACTCGCCTAGACATGTTGGATCATGGTCCCATCGAAGTAGGCTTTGCCTTGCGACGACGAGTTATAACGTTCGGAGACTACGCCCATACGCTGGCATTCAACATATACTATTGTCCGCTCGATCATTCGGATTTGACATACGATGCGCATGAACTTATTAAAAAGTTAATCCGACTTAAAGAAGCCATCCGCACCGTCCGCGATATGCGCGGCGATAATCGATGTCACCTTGATATTCTCATTGCTTTCCGGGAGGTCCCGGGCATTCCAATTCCGGATCGACTGCCATGCCAAGAAGCATTTTTAGCCGATTGTGATTTCTATATCGCCCATTGTCAGGAACCATTTCCAAATGTGCAGCCTGAGTGTACGGAACCACAAAACGACTATTATGTTTTTAGTCTAACAACACACGAGCTTCGTAATGAAATTATGAGATTGCGTGAATTACTCTGGGAACTGTATCAAAAAGGTTCCAACAGAAAAGCGCAAGACTACAAGAAGGTGTATAACACACTGCGCGACAAAGTCATCTACGATACTCGATTGCCCGATGGTATCAAAGCAAACTGCATACGATTTTATGCCTATAAAGCTGAGGAGCAAAGACAAAATGGTACATGCAATCTGCATGAATGGTAGTACAACAATAGAGGTGATAGCTCAATGACAATGATATGTAAATTGAAAACTTACGTTGAAATATACAATTACCCTCGACGGGACCAAAATCCGAATACACAAGTCAACCTACTAGCACGAGTAGAACTGCCGCATGACTCATTATGTGAATTACTGGGCAGTAGCCATGAACGAGACTGGGGATCGACAAAATGTATGGCAATAGCGCCTTTGCGAGGCCTCCCAAAATATATGAGTCACGATCTTATGCAAACCGTACAATCGGTTCGTACCATACACTGCGCCTCGTGGCTCTCTTTAGCAGAACTAAAGGCGATATCAACCTTATACCATCCAGTCAGTATCGACGGTATATTAATTGTCGACGCTACTGTTGCTATGATGGAAAAAGTTGAAAATACAATTTTAGAAACGGATTTCGAACAAAATAATCTCAAAGCCAGACTCGTTTACTGGTTTGAGTCTGTCTTCTCCGAGCCTAAACCACAAGCACCATAGCTATGTGGTTTTTTATTTTACAATAGTAACCGGGCTACTGCTCGAGCCGCCGAATGATGACTTAATAGTTACAAATGATGGCACCTGTAGTAATCCGGATTGATTAAATACAAAAACATTCTCACCTGTGTCATAAGTCATAGTGCCATAATAGAGAACAGATAATGTTGGGCGCATTCCAGCTGAGCTAACAGCGCTCACAGAGAACCTCTTTAATGATCGGCTATACGACGCATTCAGGATGTTAATACTGTCGGGAATAACTTTTACAATCGCGCTATCTTGTGCTTGAGCGCCACCACTATCGGTGACAGTCAATGTAGCAGTAAATGTTCCTGCGCGACTATACGTATGGCTAGTTGTAGCGCTCTTTGATATCGGTGCTCCATCGCCAAAGTTCCATGCATAGGTTAACGGTCCCTCAACATCAGATGAATGAGTTCCGTCAAACGTCAGTGACTGATTTAGAAATATCACCCGATCTGGTCCGGCATCCGCGATAGGTAGATCATTGACCGGCAATATAGACAAAGAAATAGTGCCAATATTACTGTCTAAGAGCCCGTCATTTACTTTGAATGTGAATAGATCGGTGCCGTTATAGTTACCAACGGGAGTATATGAGAATTGATTACCTTGTATCGGATTTAGGTAACCGTTCTGAGGACGCCTGACAATAATATAACTGAGTGACGCAGGCGGTGAGTCAACATCAGAGGCATTTAAACTAATGGTTGTCGCCGTATCTTCATTCATCGTGACCTGACTTGATAGCGCAACAGGAGCTTGATTTATGTAATTCAAGATTGTAACTACCGCGGCGGCAAAAACTGAATCAGATCTACCATCACTCACGACG
>CAZHOA010000012.1:0-13028 GCA_964534385.1 uncultured Candidatus Saccharibacteria bacterium
CGCGAATAATTTTCAATGCCATGGCAAAAACCGGTCTGCTGAATCATCTTCAAATCATGCTCGGTGCGTTCTTCCAATCGTTCAGCTTCGGTGATCAGATTTTGTTTGTAGAGCTTTTTAACATGCTGCTGCATCTCGGCCCGGATATTTTTGACGGCAATATCTATCTTGTCATCCGGCGCGATCCAATATTTTGCCGGAAATAGTTTTGTGGCGATAATTTTTTTGTACGCAACATCTTGATACCACAACGTTTCAAGATCTATGTCCTTGGCCTGCCGTAATTTGCTGATTTTGTTGCCGCTGAGGGTAATCTTGGTAATTTCATCACCGGTCGCCGATACGATTTCGATCTCATCACGCGTCATCCGAAAAGCCCCGCGTTTTAATTCGAGGTTAGGTTCATACTGCAGACGTTGCAATGCCGTTCGCAATTCACGCGCTGTTATTTTCTGGCCTTCAAAAATATCAAGGCTCAATTTTTGATAATCTTCAGGTGAGCCAAGATTGTAGATACACGAAACGGATGCAACGATAATCACATCCTCACGAGTCAGCAAAGCCTGTGTTGCCGCGTGACGCAAACGATCGATCTCTTCGTTGATGCGAGCATCCTTTTCAATATACGTATTCGTATGCGGAATGTAGGCTTCGGGTTGATAGTAATCATAATAACTGACGAAGTAGTGGACGGAATTTTTCGGAAAAAAATCCTTGAACTCCTGATAGAGCTGGGCGGCCAAGGTCTTGTTGTGCGATATGACCAACGTCGGCTTCTTGTGTTGAGCGATGACATTGGCTATCGTAAATGTTTTACCGGAACCGGTTACTCCAAGAAGCGTTTGATTCTTATGACCGGCCCGAAGACGACGAGATAATTTCTCGATAGCTTGCGGCTGATCGCCGGTCGGTTTGAATGGGGATTGAAGATGAAACATAATTATTTGCTTTACCTGTCAAAATTTTCTACTATAGAGCTATGATCGGATACATTGAAGGCACGCTCGCATTCACAGGCGAAAAGCATATTATTATCGACGTTCACGGTGTTGGCTATCGGATCACTATGCCAGCAAAAATGATACCCATTATACCCAAATCAGACGCGGCAGTCAAGGTTTTTACGCATTTTCTGATGAACCAGAGAGATGGTTCGGTCGAGCTGTTTGGTTTCTTACGGCCCGAAGAGCTGCATTTTTTTGAATTGTTGACCACGGTATCTGGCATCGGGCCCAAGTCCGCTCAAGGAGTACTGTCAGTCGTTGATCTTGAGACGTTGCATATGGCTATTTTGCGCGGTGATAGTGAGGCTTTGAGTAGTATTAGCGGCATTGGGGCGAAGACAGCGCAGCGTATTGTGCTTGAATTGAAGAATAAAATAGACAACCTGCCGTTGACGTCACAGGCCCAAGCTGATTTCCAAAGCGAGTCGCAAGCGATCGATGCCTTGGTGTCACTGGGATATTCGCGTTTTCAAGCTCGTGACGCGTTGAACAGTGTTGATCGTGCCTATACGAGAGTCGAAGAAAAGGTCAGCGCGGCACTGAAGTTGTTAGGCAAACAGGCATAGAGATAGCCATAAAACACATAAAAAAAGCGCCTCGTTTAAGGCTCTTCGTGTGGGGATAACAATCTTTTCATCATTTCATTGGTGGAAATACGGTCAGATGGGACAATACCTTCGGGCGGTGGCGTTGGCATTCGATCTCTAAAAACATAGGCATGCCAATACAACACGAGCATACTTACGATAACACAGGAAGGCCACAGTCCGAAAAAATGTGATGAAATAAGCGAAATTAAAATCGTGATACTAAGCGAACAGGTTTTAAACGTACGCATGGTCTAACCTCCTTATCAGCATTCTATACATTAATATGACAGGTAATACCACAACCGTCAAATCATTCCTGCAAACCGAGGCCTGGGCTGATTTTCAACGTGGCTTAGGCCGAAATACCTGGCACCTCAAAACGCATAACTGGCAATCATATGTTTTTGAGTATGATTCGTGGTTTGGTAGGAATTATCTGTATCTTCCGCACGGTCCAGTGCAACAAAACGCGTCAGAATATGATGATACCGATGATTTTGTTTCGAAGTTGCGTACACTAGCCGACACAAAGACATTATTTATTCTGGCGGAACCGGACAGTGAATACAGTGCCAATTATTTACGTCATAAAGGTTTCCGAACGAGTAAAAAAGGCATCCAACCCCACGCGACAATCATCGTCGATACTACTCGACCCGTCGAGGAGTTGCAGCGATCATTCCATCCAAAAACGCGATACAATATTCGCATTGCCGAGCGTTACGGCATCTATGTCAAAGAAACAAGCGACATCGAGAGTTTTCTGGCACTTCTCCACAAGACAACCGCCCGTGATCATTTTCATTCCCATGCCGATTCCTATTATCGCACTCTCTTTCTTTTTTTTCAAAATAGGAGCGATGTGTCCATAAGACTTTTCATGGCATTTCAAGATAAGCAACCGCTCGCGGCAGCTTTGGTGTTATTGTATGACAATCGAGCATACTACCTCCATGGCGCCTCAGACTATGCTTTCCGAGCACTGATGGCACCCACGTTGTTGCATTGGCATATTATGTCACATCTGCATGACCACGGCTTTGCTAGTTACGATCTATGGGGCATTGATGCCAAGCGTTATCGCGGTGTTACGCGCTTTAAATCCGGTTGGGGCGGCATTGTCCACGAATATCCTAAGAGCCTCGAGCTTCCGATAGCCGGTTTAGCGTATCATCTCTATACAATAGTTCGATCACTGCGCTCACTATGGTAAATAATTCTGCAACAATTGATTCGCTGCTGCGTCGAATTAAAAAATATATACCGCACACCATTTTTAAAAAAGCAGCGCCCTATTATCATTGGCTTTTGTCGCTGCTCGGCGCCTTTGTCTATGGCTTTCCTTCGCATGGTATGAAAATTATCGGTGTTACCGGTACAAAAGGCAAATCGACCACTGTCTACATGATCAACAAAATTTTTAAAGACGCCGGCTACATGACAGCTTCGTTAGGTTCACTCGGTTATACTATCGGTGATCAAAGCTGGTCCAATACCCTGAAGATGACCATGCCGGGACGTTTTAAAATACAAAAATTTTTAGCTCAGGCCAGAAGAGCTGCCGTAACGCACGTCATACTCGAAGTAACATCAGAAGGTATTGCGCAGCACAGACTGACGGGCATTGCGGTTGATTGCGCCGTATTAACCAATCTCCACCCCGAACACATCGAAAGCCATGGCTCATTTGAGCTGTATAAAAGAGCAAAGCAGCTATTATTTAAAAAAACAAAAAACATTCACGTGTTAAATGAGGACGATCCCTATTTTGAATATTTTAATCAGTTTCCGGCTCGAAAAAAGATTGCCTATGGTACACATAAAGGCGATATCACGATGGAACAGTGGCAACCTCATTTAAAGATACAGGGGCTTTTTAATGTGTACAATGCGCTGGCTGCGCTGGCCGTTGGTCAGGCATATGGGTTACATCTACAACAGGCGCTGAGATCCCTTGAAGCCATCGACTCCATACCGGGACGCGTGGAGATTATACGATCGAGACAAGGATGGCAGGCCGTCGTCGATTATGCTCATACACCGGAATCTCTCGAAGCGGTTTATAGCACATTCAAAGACGAACTGGCGCCAACATCAAAGATGCTATGTGTTCTGGGCGCTGCCGGCGGCGGCCGCGATATTTGGAAACGGCCGCGGTTTGGTCAGATTGCCCAACGTTACTGCGATCAGATATTTCTAACCAATGAAGATCCTTACGAAGAGGATCCGAATAAAATCGTGGATCAAATTATTGCCGGCTTTGATCACGATTTTAAAAATTATCAGGTCATTATGGATAGGAAAGAAGCTATCGAAACCGCTCTAGAACATACCAAAAATCACGACATAGTAATGATCACAGGAAAAGGTTCAGAGACATCGATGGCCATTGGCCATACAAAAATTCCATGGTCAGATAAAAAAATTGTCGAAGACTATATTCACCGCGCTTCATAAATGCTGTATTATAGAAGATATGCCCTATGATGACGCCCAGCCACAAGTATTTTTTTGGATACTGATTGTTGTTGTCCTTATTATTTTTACCGGTACTATTTTCTATGTTAGCCAAAAAAATCCTCATGTGTATGATACGCTGCCTCCGTCGACTCGTACCATCATCCGTCAAGCCCGCACATATATCGTAAGCTACAAATCAGGCGTATTCAGTCCAACAAATATTCGCATTCATACCGGAGATAGTGTTCGTTTCCAGAATAATAGCACTGCGACACTAGCGATCACATCGCATGGAGATGGAGATGCGGCTTTGGCGGAATTTCACAGCAATGGCACTATTCCAAGCAATGGCGAGTTTGTATTCACATTCGCAAAGATTGGCATTTTCGCTTACCACAATAATCTCGATGATACCGAAGCCGGTACAGTCATTGTACGTCCCTAAGAACCCTTCTCTCATCCTCATGCGCTATAACCTCAAACTATTTTTCTTCATTCTGGTACCTTACGCCATCACCCAACTGATCGGTATTACCGTGGCATATCGGTTATTACCCTTGTTACATATATTTGGTATTCAACAAGGCACTGCGTTGCAACACATCTCATTCGCACATGTCGCGATCTGGTTTGGTACAGCATTATTATTTTTTTGGATTATGTTTTCATTACCTCGGATAGGTCAGTGGGTCTATCGTATCTTTTTAATTCTTCTGCTTTTTTCAGGACTCCAAACGGCTATTTTTGCGATTTCACCCGTTTCTTCCACTATTGTAGCGATTATCTTGCTCATTATCTTCTGGTCTATTCGGAGTATTCTGATTCACAATACTATCATGATATTGAGTCTTGCCGGCATTGCAACCACCCTCGGACTATCTTTAACACCACCGCATGTGGTCGTCATCCTGACCATCTTTTCAATATATGACATTGTGGCGGTGTATATCACCGGCCACATGATCAAGCTGGCCAATGCGATGATTCAGGCCAAAGCCATCTTTGGTTTTATTATACCCGAGTCACTTCGCTCTCTTCATACGCATACCGCCACAGTACAACCCGGCCATGGTTTTATGATTTTGGGTTCTGGTGATATCTTACTACCGCTCCTATTGCCGGTTGCGTTAGTGTCGTATTCACTATGGTCATCAATCATTGTGGCTTCGTTCTCGCTCATTGGTCTTTTTCTAATGCACATGATCTTCCAAAATCAAAAACGACGCCGTCCCATGGCCGCACTGCCACCGATAGCTTTGATGACGATTATAGGATATTTGGTTGCCTTATATGTATAAATATTTTGAGATGTTTTGCGGCAATAAAAAAACCGTCCTTATGCAGAACAGTTATAGGCAATTTACCAAGACCACAATGAGAACAGCCAGCTATAGAGCACCATACAAAGAACACACAATACAGTGACAGTGCTATAATAGTTTGCAATAGTCTCAGTAAACAGACGTCGTACGATCAATTGCATTGTACGGCCGCCATCAAGTGGAAATAACGGTATAGCATTGAACGTGGCAACCACTCCCGATAACAAGATCGTCGCCTTGAAAAGTCCTATACCCAAAAAATGAAATGGAATGAGAGCTATTGGCGTATACGCTATTTCCCATATATCAGGTACTAGCGTCATGCCTAAGCCATGCGATACCCGTACCAACAGAACGCATATGCCTACTATAGGCAAGACGTAAGCACAAAAATATTTCCGCCAATACAACATAACGACCAAACCGACTACTTCAGCAAAAAATGCTATGGAGTGAAGCGAATTGCCGGCGCAGTATGCTATGATCTGCACTGCGAGCATGATCACCAAGATTGTAACAATGTTAACGAGAATACCGGCGCCATTGATAAAGCTGGATTCCAGATAGGGAAGCGTTTGTAACTTTTCTTGATCAAATTCTGACGGTTCCACCAGGCCCATTATCAGAAAAGGACTAATCCTAATTTCACGAATCATCTTAGTGCCGAACGATATGTTCAGATATGGAATAGGTATTCCAATCGTCATGCGTGCGATTCGTATGCCATTACGACGCATCGCATAAGCATGACCAAGCTCATGCACTGTAATGACGACGAAAAGAACCAACAAAGTACTCAGAAAAGGGATCATATTTCGCCACCTCGTGTTGTATTTTAAAGTACCACAAAATTATATAATAAAATTATCTATAAGTCAATATACTCAAACCTATTTATCTTTTAAAATAGATACATGAAGATTACGTTCTGCGGCGGGGCACAATCGGTAACGGGCGCAAATTATCTTTTGGAACATCGTGACATACGGATTTTGGTTGACTGTGGATTACATCAGGGTACCAAATATGCCGAGGAGTTGAATTATAAAACATTCGCCTATGATCCGGCGACCATTCAATACGCCCTGATCACTCACAGTCATATCGATCACATCGGCCGGCTGCCCAAATTATACAAAGACGGTTTTCGCGGTACGATTTATACAACGACCGCAACACGAGATCTCATGGCAGTCGCACTGCCGGACAATACCCGGTTTGTCATAGACGAAGCCAAAGACGCCGGGCATGCACCGCTTTTTGAACAAGAAGAGGTCACACAGGTCTTATCTCGCATCCAGGGTATTTATTATAAGCAGGCGATCGACCTGGGCGCCGATATATCAGCGACATTCCATGATGCCGGACACATCCTCGGCTCAGCCATCATCGAGATCCAATGGACTGAACACGGCACGACCAAACGGATATTCTTTTCCGGCGATCTAGGCAATCCGCCAACGCCGCTGTTGCAACCCACGGAATACATTCATGACGCAAACTATATTGTCATCGAATCAGCCTACGGCGACCGTGTGCATGAGGCCCGCGAAGAACGCAAACAAAAGCTCCAAGCCATTGTCTCGGCTACGATTGACCGAGGCGGTACCATCATGATTCCTTCGTTCGCGGTTGAACGCACGCAGGAGTTATTATTCGAACTTGATCAGCTGTTTCACAGCAAGCAGCTTCAACGTATCCCGGTGTTCATCGATAGCCCCCTCGCCATCAAAATGACCACAGTCTACCGACAACATTCTGATTATTTTAACAAAAATGCCATGTACCTCATCGAATCCGGCGACGATATTTTCAAATTTCCCGGCCTTCAAATGACGGCATCCGTCGAAGAATCAAAAATGATCAATGACGTACCGCCGCCCAAGATCATCATTGCCGGATCAGGCATGAGTCAAGGCGGTCGCATTCTCCACCATGAGATACGTTATCTTCCCGATGAAAAAAATACTATACTGTTTATAGGGTACCAGGTTGACGGCAGTTTGGGGCGCAGGATTCAGCGCGGTGATAACGAAGTCAAGATTCTTGGCCAGCGCATCAGCATTCGCTGTCACAGAGAGAGCATTAGTAGCTATTCAGCGCATGCCGATCAACGCCAGCTTTTACGCTGGGTGCAAAGGGCCAAGACACATTCTGCGCGTGATGATATACTGAAGAAAGTATTCGTTGTGCAAGGAGAAGAGCAGGCCGCCAAAACATTAGCCTCATTGATTCATGACAATGTATGCGCCGATAGCATCGCACCTGAACCTGATGCCACATATATCTTGTAATTTTTTATATTTATGATTAACAGAGTCATTCGTCAGCTGATTATGTATGATTTTATCATGCAGTTTGCGTTCGGTTTACTGTCTCCGATTTTCGCTGTATTTCTTTTGAATAATATCGAAGGTAGCACGTTGAAAGTCATCGGATTGTCGGCAACATGTTACTGGGTTGCTCGCGTTATCAGCACCGTACCGCTTTCCCGTCTCATGGATCGCCTTGATGGCGAGCGTGATGAATTCTATTTCGCCGTCTGTGGTGCTTTTTTGGCCTCATGCATACCGCTCATGTACCTATTGGCATACAAACCATGGCATATTTTCGTAATTCAATTCGCTTACGGCTTGTTTAACTCCATGGCTGTACCGGCCTGGCGCATCTTGTTCGTCGACCACATCGACAAGGGAAGAGTTGGCTTTGAGTGGTCGCTCAACGACGTCGACGCCGGCATCGCCATAGCAATCAGTGCATCTGTTGGTTCGTTTATCGCAGAGGCCGTCGGATTTCAATTTCTCTTCATTCTCGTATCGATACTTGGGTTTATAGCCACGATGATGCTCATACCGCTCCATCACGATGCCAACACGTTAGCCGAGATAAAGCGCGAGAAGAAATTACCGCTCATCAAGAAACGCCGTCGCACCACGGGCATTCTCAACAAAGGAGCTATCCGAGCAGCGTAGGCTTGAGCTGACACAATCTTCGATGAATCACGAACTGCACAAGATATTTTCTGAATTAGCAGCCCTGTATGCAATCAAAGAGATTCCTTTCAAGCCGCGTGCCTACGAGTATGCGGCTTCTTCTATTGGCGGACTCGAAGAAGATATTAAAGACATATACAAAAAAGGCGGGCAAAAAGCCCTCGTGGCAATTCCCGGTATCGGACAGGGAATCGCAGAAAAGATAGAAGAGTATATCACCACACACCACATCAAAGAATATGACAAACTCAAAAAAGCATTTCCAGTTGATATTGATGGGCTCTTGAGAATCGAAGGTCTCGGACCCAAGGGTATCCAAAAACTATACGAAAGTTTAAAAATTAAAAACATACGCAATCTTGAAATGGCAGCCAAACGTGGCAAGCTTGGCACTATTCCAGGTTTTGGCGAAAAGACAGAGCAGAAGATTTTGCAAAGTATTGCCCGACTCGAACAGTACAAAGGCCGATTTCTTTTGGGTACAGCCCTACCCATCGCACACAAAATTATCAAGCGTTTGCGCGCACTCAAAGACATTGAAAAAGCCGAATATGCCGGATCATTGCGACGTATGCAAGAGACGATAGGTGACATTGATATCTTGGTTATTTCCGATGCTCCGGCGAAAGTAATGGAGTATTTCGTTAAAATGCCCGAGGTAAAAGATATAATCGCCCAGGGACCGACCAAAACAAGTGTCCGGCTGAATATAGGTATAAATGCCGATCTTAGAGTACTTACCGCGGAATCTTTTGGTGCTGCCTGGCAGTACTTCACCGGGGATAAATTTCACAATGTCGAACTACGCACAATTGCCATTGATAAGGGGTATAAATTAAACGAATATGGATTGTTTAAAGGCCAAAAAGCCATCGCGGGCACAACCGAGACATCAATTTACGAAGCGTTAGGCATGGCGTGGATACCACCCGAACTCAGAACTCAGCGCGGTGAGATAGAGGCCGCACAGCACAACACACTACCGCATCTAATTGCATACGATGATCTCAAAGGTGATCTCCAGGTGCAAACCGACTGGACTGACGGGGCCGATTCTATCGAAGATATGGCAACGGCAGCGCAAAAGATGGGTTTGGAATATATTGTCATCACTGATCATACCAAGTCACTGGCCATGACCAGCGGTTCTGATGAGAAAAAATTAAAAAAACAGATGGCTGCTATTGATTCAATCCAAAAGAAATTTCCCGATATTAAAATTTTAAAAGGCGCTGAAGTTAACATTCTAAAAGATGGTTCGTTGGACATTGACGATGACACATTATCACAGTTAGACGTCGTCGGTGCGTCAGTCCATTCGCATTTTTCCATGGAAGAAAAAGATATGACCCAGCGGATTGTGAGAGCCATGGAAAATCCAAACGTAGATATTATCTTCCATTCAACCGGACGCGTTATCCACAAACGCGAACCATACAAGATCGATATCGATGCCATTATCAAAGCAGCTCATAGGACCAAGACAATTTTAGAGATCGATGCGCAACCGGAACGTCTCGACTTAAAAGACGATTATATCCGCAAAGCAATAGATCAAAATATTAAATTATCCATTGATTCTGATGCTCACGATGCCGAAAGTTATCACGTACTGGAATACGGCATCGGCCAGGCTCGCCGCGGCTGGGCGACCAAAAAAGATATTATCAACACTCGTTCATGGCATGAGATGCTGAATATGCTGAAATAGGGTCTCAGAGCCCAGCGTTATTACATTCTGATTTCGGATGCTATACTGAAATGAATATGGCATACCGTATTATGCTTGCCGGCGGGGGAACCGGGGGACACGTGTTTCCTCTGGTTGCGGTTGCTGAGCAATTGCAATCGTTAGCTCAACAACAAAATATATCTCTTGAATTAGAGATGATCGGCGATGGTGCGTTGTTGCTACAGGCAGCTCAGGAATTACACATAAAATGTCGCACGATCAAGAGTCCGAAGTGGCGACGCTACCTCAGTATTTATAATTTTACCGATGTCATCAAGATACCCGTCAGTTTTTTTCAGTCGCTCTATCATCTGTGGCGCTTTATGCCCGATATGATGTTTGCGAAAGGCGGTTATTCCTCATTTTTTCCTTTGCTGGTGGCAACACTGTATCGTATCCCTATTGTTATCCACGAATCAGATTCTATTCCAGGCACAGTCAATACTCTTTTCGGAAAAATAGCCCGCAGCGTTTTCGTCGCCTTCCCTTCTGCTAGTACCTATTTTCCGACAGAAAAAACAGCAGTCACCGGCAATCCGATCCGTGCCGCCATCCTGGCCGGTAGGAATATAGGCAGGGAACAAGCACTGCAGTATTTTAATTTGAACGGCACCACGCCCGTTGTATTTGTTACAGGCGCGAGTCAGGGATCACAAACGATCAATGACATCATCCTGGCAAGTCTAGTACAATTGACATCTCTTTTTCAGATTATCCATCAAACAGGAACCAACAACTATCAAACAGTCCGGGATGAAACCGCAAAAGAAATAAAAGAAGGTGAGACAACATACGGCTCAACCATCAAAGATCACTATCGTGCATATGCGTTTCTCGATCAAAACCAAATGGCGTACGCTTACGCCGCCGCCGATGTCATTATTGCCCGCGCCGGTTCACAAGTGTTTGAATTTGCTGCTTTTGGTAAACCCTCGATCATCATACCACTGGAACATGCTGCTGCTAATCACCAACGAGCAAATGCCGAAACGCTTTCCCGTTTTGGCTTCCGTGTTCTTGAGGAGCAGAACCTCACACCGCATATTCTGATCAATGAGATCAATAGGGCCTATACAGAACGTGCTGTTCGTTCGGAAGCAATGCGGCAATTTGGCCGTGATGATGCTGCATCTGTTATTGCCACATCGCTTCTGACACTCGTGATAAACGCCTAATTGTTGATAAGGCATTTCCACTCTATCAGGAAACAACTATAATAAATATAATTATTTAATTTTTCTCTATGTATCAAAAACAATTGGTTATTTTTCTGGCAATTGCTTTAGTGACGGGCTTAATTACTACAGTCACAATTAAAAAGAATCGTGACTTGACCCGGGTGATCAATAATTTTCAAGATGAGATTGATGGTTTAACGCAACAACAGCCCATACAAGACGCAATCCAGGATTTTTTCAGTGACTTGAAAGATAAAAACTTAGTAAGTTTTGCCAATACAGAAGCATCGCAGCCATTGGATGGCAATAGTTTCGGCGGTGGAGGTGGAGGCACCTTGGATCAATGTCATTGGCGTGACACATCAGATACGGCGTGTCAAGATTCGAAACGCACACTTTGTGCCGATATCAACAGTCTTCGTGCCGAACGACGTTTCTGTAACATCAACAAGAACCCAGCCTCCGATCCAACCTGTCGCAAACGAGGCAAAATTGTCAAAGACATTACTGCCAAGAAAGATCAGCTACGACGCGACTGCGGCTGCTATTTGGGTTGTGGGGATACCAATAGCTCCTACACACCGCCGGATTGTTTAACAAATGATTTGGCTAACAGTACTGTTAGCTCAATATGCAATGGTAGGCACACAACCTCAGGAACTGATAAGTGGTATTGCCAACAAACCAGTCATCAATGCTACCAATGCCATGCTGATCAGAATGATGCAACGACTGGTGCCAATCCAGCCTGCGGCACTGGTCAAACATGCGGCAGCGACGGCCTTTGCGTAACACCAAATGTCGACTGCGCAGCACAGCACAAAGTGGTCGATCCAGCCACAAAAGAATGTGTTATCTGTTTAACTGACAGCGATTGCGCACAAGGTCATGGAAACAATACACATTGCGACACAGATCATCATGTGTGCACTTCTGCGAATGCAGATCATGATGCCAGCAGCAGTGCTACATTTAGAATAGCCTGCAATCCGGTGTGTTCTAATGATGAAGAATGTAGTAACGGCAGTTGTGTGCCCAAACACACAACCGAATGCAGTAGTTCCAATGATTGCACGAACCCAAATCGACCAGTTTGCAGTGTCAACCATGGTACATGCGGGCCATGCACCGGTAGGCCCGATCTAGCCAATAACGGCTGTCCTGGCGACAAAGAATGTAAACCAAATGGTAGTTGCCAGCCCAAGGCTGCTGTAGGTACTGGTGCTTCAGCCCGATACAATGAATGCGCTGGTGTCGGCGATGATTCACGATGTCCGCAAGGCATGAGTTGTTACCAAGTAGCTAACGGCACAATCTGCAACTACTCCGCGCCATGTTTTCATCAGTGTTCCAACGGAACCAGCTGTACTATTAGTTCTGGTAATCAAGGCGGCTACCATGGTACATGCCAGTACTGATAATGACAATCACCCTGATTTAACTATCAATCTTCGGAAATGTGCCCTGCATAATCTACATATTGTCTACTAGAATATCTCCTGATATTCTAGTTTTGTTATGCTATCTTCGATCATCGGTTTTGAACCACAAAAAAAATTCTTTGGACATCTTATCGAAAACAAGGCATTAGGCCATGCCTATCTTTTTTTTGGTCCGGACATGATCGGAAAACGCACCTTCGCTCAGGCTTTAGCGCGAACTATCCATGCAACTGACGCAACCGAGACTGACTTAGACCTTATGGTACTCGTATTTTCAGACTCAGCAGACAATAGTTCGATAACAATT
>CAZHOA010000013.1:0-12845 GCA_964534385.1 uncultured Candidatus Saccharibacteria bacterium
AAGGAAAACAACCATAGTGAGGGAGAGTTTGATGAAGATCTAATATTTTCTGATCAGTTTCATTAGCTATAACGCTAATATTTTTCAAATAGAAAAGGCATAGCAAAAACATAAAAACAAGAAAGTTACTGAGCCGACTTTTCATATTTTCTGGGATAAAATATTTATAGCTTGTTCGAGACGCTGTATTGTTTTATTTTGACCAAGAACTGAAGCTATATCAATTGGGTCTGGAGATGCCTCTTGACCGCTTAGGGCAACCCTAAAAGGCCAATACACAAGGCCTCTGTCATTTAATACCCTTCCTAGATCATTAAAAAGATTTCTTAAAGATTCTTTGTCCCGAACATCATTTTTCCTTACAATATCAAGGGTTTTTTGGAGTGACTCAGCGACTTCCTCATGACTCCTATCTTTCCAGATCAATAATTCCTTCTTATAGACTGGTTCCTGGAAAAAATAGAGAAAATGGACCACATCACCACTTTTTCTTAATCTGTCTCTCATGAGCGGAATAACAATAGCTAGATAATCTTTATCAACACCACCGACCAGCTCCGTAAGCTTATCGAATACTAATTTGGCGAGCCCCTTGTCATCCATTCTTTTTATGTATTCTCCACTCACCCACTCAAGCTTTTTAATATCAAAAATAGCACCAGATTTGTGAACATTATTTAGCTCAAATATATCAATAATTTCATTTTTCGATAATATTTCACTGCCAGCAGGAGGCGTAAAACCCAAAAAAGCCAAGTAATTAAAAAGTGACTCGGCAATATACCCCATTGTGCGATATTCGTGCAAAGATGTCGCCCCGTGTCTTTTAGAGAGCTTTGACCTGTCAGGAGCTAAAATCATAGGCACATGAGCATAATGCAACATATCGAACCCCAAAGCCTCTTGTATTAAAATCTGCTTTGGAGTGTTTGCTATATGATCTTCGCCCCTGATTATATGGGTAATATTCATCTCATAATCATCTATTACAACGGCTAGATTATATAACGGGTGCTGGTCATCTCGAGCAATGCTGAAATCGCCAAGAGTGTTCTGATGAAATTCGACACGACCTCTTATGGTATCGTTAAAGGCAATAATCCGATCTATATCTTCCGCAACCGCAAGACGTATTACACCAGATTTATATGATTTTTCTGCTTTTTTGCCATATTTTTTTAAATCCTTAAAGACACAGACATGCCTCAATAATTGCTGACTTAGTGTCTGCTGACGACGCTCCTCCTCCAGCTCATCAAGGGTGTGATAGCACCAAAACGCTTTTCCGGTATCAAGAAGTTGATTTATATATTTAGTGTATATTTTTAAACGGTCAGTCTGCCTATAAAACTCATCCCAGTCGATCCCAAGCCATGCAAGACCTTCGATAATATCTTCTTCGAACTTTGATTCCGAACGAACATCATCAGTATCTTCAATGCGCAGGATAAAAGCCCCTTTGTGGTGACGGGCAAATAACCAATTAAAAATGCTTGTCCTTGCTGTCCCTATATGGAGATATCCAGTTGGCGAAGGGGCCATTCTGACCCTAATTTCATTCATAATGTTGCTTTGATCTATCATATCAATTTTATCATATAATAAACAATTTAATGATTTATAGTAGTCTATAGTATATACATGTATATTGTCGATCTCATACCACTTATTTTTATACCAAGAAAAAAGCAGCAGATATTAAGCTATCTCAGTAGCGAAAGGCTCAATATCGGCATTATAGTTGAAATTACAATAAACAAAAGGTTAGCACGAGCGGTCATAATCAGATCACAACCGATCCGAAACCTGAAATTAAACTTGAGAAAAATAAATGACTTTAAGCTAAAGAAGATAAACAAAGTCATCATAGATGGTCCCCAAATTACTCATTACCAGCTTCAATTAGCTAGTTTTATAGCAGACTATTATTATCTCCCGTTAGGTATAGCACTAAAAACATTCCTCCTCTCTTACAGCAAGAGTATGGAAAGTAACATTCCCTCTCCAATAGAACATAATCAAGAAAAGCGCATACAAATCATTATGGGGTCCATTAATGAGAGACTGGGGATGTATGAGGCAATTATTAACGAAAATAGTGGAGAAAATAAAAAAACACTTATTTTAAGCACAAATAATACATCTGCTAAATACCTCTTGGAAAAATATGCAAATCACAATCCCCTCCTCTATACTACCGACCTAACGAAAAAAAACAAAAAAAAAGCTATAGAAGATATGGGATTTGAGGAAGGATCAAAATTAATTATCGGAACTAGGTCGTCACTAACTATTGATATTCCGAATCTAAGCACAATCATCATTGATGATTACACCAACATAGCCTATAAAAATGAGTATTTTCCATATACCGACGCACGAGTCATAGCACAGAAAATTGCATATCTTAAAAACACAAATCTTATAGGAGGGGGGTTGTTACGTGGAATTGAATACTATAATTCCGAAAATTCTTCCAAGTTACCGATGCTAAATGTCACCATAATAGATATGGTAAAGGAGATAAAATCAGGATACCGTTCTCACCTGAGTGAAAATATTCGGGATTTATTAAAAAAAGGGTCCAAGATTTTGTTTTATATACCCCGTAAAGGATACAATCACTATGTACAATGTAATAATTGCAATTATCTACTAGAATGCCCCTCCTGTAGCGTGCCCCTAAAATTACATAGCGATCAAGTCTTAATATGCCACAAATGCGCATATACCAGCCCCCTGCCTAAAAAGTGTCCTAAGTGTCAGATATACGGTCTTAAAGGGTATGGAGTAGGTATAGAAAAGCTGAAAGAAGAGCTCGAAAAATACTTTAAAGTAAATAGTATGCAATACCCGATACTAGAATTCGATGGCAATACTAAGAATCCTAATCATATTATTGATAATTTCAATAAAGGCGGTAATAGCGTTCTATTATGCACACAATCTGTATTTTCATATAAATACTTGATCAAAACAGAATATAGCTGTATAATAAACGCGGAATCACTGATTCGTTTACCTGATTTTCGGTCTGAAGAATATTTTATAGATCAAATATATAATCTAGGGTCAATAAGTGACCATGTTATTCTACAAACCTACGAACCAGAGCATAAAATATTTAATCAAATATTAAAAGGTAATTTTTTTGAAGAAGAGCTCATATATAGAAAAAGGCTTAAATATCCTCCATATTCAAATATAGTTAAAGTTACATACAGTAATAAAGATGCATTAAAAAGTGAGCAGGAATCATATAGATTATTCAAAGATTTATCATCCGCAGTAAAAAATCTGGGTAATCAGGAATGCGACATCTTACCTCCGACTAAAAGAATGGTATATAAGGAAAATAATAATTTTTCTTGGGTCATTTTATTAAAGTTTTATAATAAAAATATAAAATTAAGGAATGAATTATTAGACGTAATCCCTCACAACTTCAAAATAGTTATCGACCCCACAGAAATAATGTAAAAATATGGAAATAACCAAAATACCCCAAAAAATACTTAATAAAAAATTGGAATCTGTACAAGACATTAATAAAGATATAGAAAAAATTATAGAGATTATGAAGGAAACCATGGTCAAGGCCCATGGAATAGGCCTAGCAGCGAATCAGATCGGTCTTGATATGCAAATCTTTGTTATTGATGAAAAAATTGCCAAAGAGAATAACGTGCCTGATGCATACATAAATCCTGAATTACTAGAATATTCCAAAGAAGCTTCTTCTTTGGAAGAAGGCTGTCTTAGTATTCCAAATGAGTGGTTTCAAATTGAAAGAGCAAAAAAAATTAAAATAAAGGCCAAGGATATTCATGGTAAAAGTATTAAAATTAAAGCTCGGGGGTTTCTAGCTCGAGTACTACAGCATGAATATGACCATTTGCAGGGTATTCTTATTTCAAAAAAAGCTCACAGTTAAACATGATTAAAAATAAAAAAATACTTTTTTGGGGCAGTTCATATATTTCAATACCTTTTTTTAAAGCTTTATTCGGGAGGGACCATAATATAGTCGGCCTCATAACTGGTTATAAGACTTTAAAAGGTACTGCATCAGATACCATAACGAATATAGCCCTAGAAAATAAGATTCAGGTATTTCAACCCGAATATATTAAAGAAAATAATGACTTTTTTACTACGCTATCATCTTTGGAACCTGATTTAAGTATTATAATATCTTATGGAAAGATATTGCCTTTAACATTAATAAACATGCCTATATTTGGATCTATCAATGTCCACTTTTCTCTTTTACCAAAATATAGAGGCCCCTCGCCAATACAAAATGCAATCCTAAACGGCGATACAGAAACTGGGGTATCTTTGATTAAAATAGATGAAAAGGTAGATCACGGTCCAGTTATAATACAAAAAAAGATCTCTATATCAACCTCGGACACCTATAAAACTTTAACGGATAAACTTTCTGTCCTGGGAATTGAATCCATGCTCCATATTCTAGATCGTATCTTTGAAGACACACTAGATCTGAAACAACAAAGGGATCAAGACGCAACATACACGAAAATGCTTTTTCATAGTGAGGGGATTTTAGACCCAAAAGACAGTACAGTAATTAATTACAACAAAATAAGAGCCCTTAATCCTGAACCAGGAACTTTTATGAATATAAACGACCAATCTTTCAAAATATTAAAGGCTCACCTTCCTGGGACACCCTTACTACAACATCCACAAATGAACCCCGGGGGCTTTTTCAAATACGATAATGAACTCGGGCTTCAATTTAAAGACGGATTTCTTATTATCGACAAGATTCAAAAACCAGGCGGTAAGCTCATATCGGGCAAAGAGTTCCTCAATGGATATCGAGGATTCATCCAAAAGGCTTTTTAGCGCATTTTCCTTTGTTTATGTCTTTTTGTGACCAAGGCTAATGTGCAAATAGGTAGAATCGTCCAGAATAATTGGGCGTTTTTTGTAATAATGTACTTTGTAATATAGGGCTCGAAACGAGAACGCTGATAAATAAATTGGGCACCGCTCAAGACAATAGATAAGAAAAATATGGCGGTAACCGTTGCGATAATGATGGCGGGTATTAAAGAAGAGTCCCCTAATACCTTATTACTCATTATTTTATCCAAAATAATAAAGAAAAATAAGAAAACAACAAAAAATATAGCTATATGGAACCAATAGTCCTGCAAACCCGGCACTATGTTCTTATCATAGGTGCTAATTGAAAATCGACTATACGTATAGGCACTTCCGTAGATACTGAGCAATATGACAATCAACCGGGAGCGGCCAAGCGTCACGCTAGCAATAACCAATACAAAAGCAAGAAAAAGTATAACTAACAGATCAGTATCATACAACTTATGAAGGTGTGGCTGCATGAATAGCGACGCTTTAGTGAAGCCATCGCCGTAGTGAAGTAATTTTGAAACTAGTACGTTCATCTCCTCTATTATAGCCAAATTATAACTCACCAGCTAGTTGTTCTGCTAGTTTTTTGGCTTTAGAATTCAATTTCTTGGGTAGTTCTATTTTAATCTTAACAATCTGATCCCCTTTCTGACGTCCATGAACACCGGCACCGGCAACTCGGAACTCCTGGCCATACTGAGTGCCGGGCGGCAATGTAATATGAGCCTGCCCGTCGATAGTCGGCACAGTCATAGTAATACCTAGCATGGCATCAGTTACCTTTATTGATTTTTCAAACAGGATGTCGTTGCCAATCCGTTTAAATTGCTTATCAGGAGCAACACGTAACGTTATATAAAGATTACCAGCCTTAGTGTTTCGAAAGCCAGCCTCGCCGGCCCCGCGTACCAATAAAGACTC
This sequence comes from uncultured Candidatus Saccharibacteria bacterium, assembly GCA_964534385.1. Lineage (GTDB taxonomy): Bacteria > Patescibacteriota > Minisyncoccia > 2-02-FULL-40-12 > IGHO2-01-FULL-4-A > CAYUQA01. Next base: position 5,833 of record CAZHOA010000013.1, read on the forward strand.
GCCATCTTTGACACCGGCCGGGATAGAGACTTCCAGGACTTTTTTGGTTCGCTTTCTGCCCTCACCTTTGCAGTTTTTGCATTTTGACTTTGGAATTTTACCAATACCAAGACAGGTGTCGCAAAGGGCAACATTCGTAATACTACCAAATAATGAAGCAGTGCGTTTTCGGATCTGGCCAGAACCCTTGCACGTTGGGCACGTGATTTCATCTGTATTGGGTTCTGCACCGATTCCTGCACAAACCTCGCACCTATAGTATTTTGGTAAATCTATGTTCTTAGTAGCTCCTCGGACCGATTCTTTAAAGGAAATATCGATAGTAGTCATTAGGTCTAGGCTCGCATCATCACCTCTACCATGAGAACTGGATGAACGTCCAAACACATCACCAAACATATCAAAAATATCATCAAAATTAACTTGTCCAGAAAAACCACCGAAGCCTTGATTGAAATCAAAACCGCCAGGAAAACCCTGGTCGCCATCCACAGAGCTCCCGAATTGATCATAGCGCCTTCGTTTCTGTTCATCAGAAAGAACCTGGTATGCCTCATTGATCTCTTTGAATTTCGCCTCATCACCACCCTGCTTGTCAGGATGGTATTGATGAGCCAAACGTCGATAGGCTTTTTTAATATCCTCTTGAGACGCATTCCGATCCAAACCTAAAATTATATAGTAATCTTCTGGCATATATGCAAAAATTATAGGCTAACGGCCTCTACAGTAGTCTCCTTGTGGTCTATTTTAATGAATTTTTTAGTTTTGAGTATCCTAAAGATTACTGATGCGAAAAGCAAAGCTATCCAGGCAAATATAAAACTCACACCCTGTAGAACAAGGAAAAGTCCGAATGCTAGAATCGGTGGTACAAAACGTGTGTATGGCCGGATAATATAATCAAACTGCGCAATGACCTGTCGCACAACTTGATTCGTTATCGCACTCTGTCTTGTACTAGAATCTTCGTTAAACTGATTCTTGACAAAATAGAGAGCGAAGCTATGGACGGTACGTTCAATAGTAGCGGGTATCTGGATATTATCACGGCTTCCCTGCACAAACGGCGTGTAATAATAACCAAAAGAAATAAGAATTAATATGGGAAGTATCAATCCTGAGATACCCCGGCCAACACTATAGCCAATATCCAAAGACACACGCTGCCTTTTTTCTTGCTTTATGAGACTGCCAGCATATATATACAATAAAAATAGAGTACCAAAAGCAATAAGATACGGGCTCCTAAACCCAAAAAAGGCCAAAAAACCAATAATAATGGTGCCACTGACGATGGCAATATCCTGAATACTTTCCATCAGGAATAATATCAAACCGACAAGAGTCAAAAGAAAAATAAAGCTTATTCCCAAGAAGATCATAAGGCTATAGCTGGCAAATAAGCTATAGCCCATAATCCATACATGGACGATATACCAGAACAAGACGCTCAAAACACCGAGACAACTAAATAGTATGATTCTTTTTTGTGGTATAGTCATTATGAATGCGTATCGTCCTTTTCTTCAGCGGTTGTCTCGCGAATATTCGAATCATGATCAGCTCCAACCGTGGGATTCTCGGGTGCCGCGTACGCCGACTGACTTATTTTTTGAGCGCTCGTAGCTAATTTGTTCAGCGCAGCCTTGATGTCAGATGACACACCAGCATCCTTGGCTTTTTTGAGTGCCGCAATGTCATTTTCTATATCTTTTTTGTCCTGTTCAGATATTTTATTACCAGCTTCTTGTAAAGCCTTTTCTGTACTATAGATCAATGACTCGGCGTTATTGTTCAGTTCTATTGCCTCTTTTTTCTTTTCATCTTCAGACTGGAACATTTCAGCATCTCGAATCATCTTCTCTTTTTCTTCTTTACTCAAGCCCGAAGAACCCTGGATCGTAATTTTTTGTTCTTTACCGGTGGCCTTATCTTTGGCTTTAACATTTAAAATACCATTAGCATCGATATCAAATGTCACTTCAACTTGCGGCATGCCACGAGGTGCCGGCGGTATCCCATCCAGGATAAACCGACCAAGCGTCTTGTTATCCGCAGCCATCGCCCGTTCACCCTGTAAAACATGGACCTCTACCGAGGGTTGATTATCAGCAGCTGTAGAAAAAATCTGAGTTTTTGCTACCGGAACAGTGGTATTTTTTTCTATCATCTTCGTTGAGACACCACCCAGCGTCTCAATGCCGAGTGATAACGGCGTCACATCAAGCAACAGCACATCGCGGACATCACCCTGCAAAATACCGCCCTGAATTGCTGCACCGATGGCTACAACCTCATCAGGATTAATATCTTTGTGCGGTTCTTTGTTGAATAATGTCTTAACACGCTCAATAATTGCGGGCATGCGTGTCTGGCCGCCTACCAAAACAACCTCGCTAATCTCATCAATCCTAAAATGAGCTTCTTCCAGGGTTTTTTTGGTTAATTCAATCGACCGGTCAAGCAAATCTTGGACCAATGATTCGAGCTTTGCACGATTAAAACTCAGTGCAAAATGCTTTGGTCCTGCAGCATCTGCAGTGAGGAATGGTATATTAATCTCGGTTTGTGGGATCGTTGACAATTCGTGTTTGGCCTTTTCGGCTGCATCTTTGAGACGCTGTATGGCCAGCTGGTCGTGTGAGATATCAACGCCCTGATACTTTTTAAATTCTTCAATAAAATACTTGATGATGCGCTGGTCAATATCGTCACCGCCAAGATGCGTATCACCGCCCGTACTTTTCACTTCGATTGTATCTTCAGATACCTCGAGAACAGAGACATCAAACGTTCCCCCGCCGAAATCATAGACCACGATTTTCTCATCCTTTTTCTTGTTAAAACCATAAGCCAACGCTGCGGCTGTCGGTTCATTAATAACGCGACGGACGTTTAAACCAGCTATCTCACCAGCATCTTTAGTTGCCTTGCGTTGAGCGTCATCAAAATAGGCTGGCACGGTGATAATGGCTTCGGAGATCTTTTCACCCAGCTTATCTTCGGCATCAGCCTTGAGTTTTTGCAGAATCATGGCCGATATTTCAGTAGGCTTGTACCATGCATCCCCCATCTTTACTTCAACATCATTGTGAGAGCCTTCTTTTATGGCATAGGGAAGCAATTTTTTGTCATTTTGAACCTCGGCATCAGAAAACCGACGCCCAATAAGACGCTTTACGGAAAAAATAGTATTTGTCGGATTCGTCACAGCCTGACGTTTTGCGGTAACACCAACATAACGATCACCGCTCTTCCCCACCGCGACAATCGAGGGCGTCGTCCGAGATCCTTCTTTATTTTCAAGCACGCGTGGCTGCCCGGCTTCAATAATAGCCATTGCTGAGTTGGTTGTACCTAAATCAATACCTAAAATCTTTGTCATAAATATTTTTACGTGAGATCCCTAATAGCTCCATTATAGTATGGAAATATTAAAGAGCTAGCTTTTAACTTTAATATCGATCTTTTTTGGCTCACGAGCTTCACCTTTTTTCATAATGATCCTCAAAATACCATTCTCATACGTCGCTTCTGCACTATCCTCTTGTACAGGAATCGGTAAACGAAACATTCTTACAAAGTGACCAGTCCTGATCTCCTTACGGTAATAATTTTTCCCTTCTTCCTTCTTTTCATCCTCTTCAGAACCTTCAATTTTGAGTATTTTAGGTTCATCCTCATTGCCTTCGATAGAAACGTGAACCTTCGATGGATCCATATATGGGACCTGTAATTCAGCAATCAATTCTTTCTCTGTCTCATAAATATCCATTAAAGGTTCCATTTGGCGTTTCACGGCTGGTATAAAGCCAAAGAAATCATCCTCAAAAAACTTTTCCAAATCTCGGAATGGATTGTATCTTTTGATAACGGTCATGTTTTCTATTGGCAATAGAGATACTCCTCTGTTGGATATGTAAGTACACAACAGCACAAGGGCATCTTTATTACCATAAATTATGTATTTTCTAAATAATAATTAATTTTTTGTATGGAGTCGTACTCTGCTTGGACGCAGCACTTTACCATTCATAATATAGCCGGGACGTATTTCAATGACAGATTTACCTTTATGTGCTTGAGGATCCGGCGGAGCAATCTCGACAGCTTCATGGACAGTAGGGTCAAATATATCCTGAACTATGATTTTTTGAACACCGTACTTAGCTAAAAGATCATGAAATTGTTTTATAACATGCCCCACACCCTGGAACCAATGCTTCTGATCGTTTGAGACGACTTCAGGCGCACTCTGGATGGCAAGTTCAAGATTATCCAGAACATCCAACAGCTCCATTACGATATCTTCGTTGGCGTATTTTAAGAACTCTTCCAGTCTTTTCTTTTCATCTTTCTGGTAATTACTCAGGGCAGCCTGAGCTCGCTGCCAACCATCAAGGTATGCCTTAGATTGGTCCTCGCATGCCCGCAAGGCAGCCTCTGAGTCGACGCCACTATGTGGTATCGCTCCAGACCGTACCTCTGTCCCCTGTTCATCGTTCTTGTCTTCTTGCTTTGTTGTATTAGTATTCATAATTTTGTACTGATAATTTTAAATTTCTATAAAGATAGCGAACAATATTAATGGTTTTAATGTAATCCATCCTCCGTGGACCGACAATGGTCATATACATGTTAGAATCAGCAGATACAGGACATTTCATAACAATAGTTGTAATGTTCGGGATATATTGAATTGGATTTTCAGTTCCGATGAATACATCGATATCGTCCATGTTTTTGCCGCACGCATGTAACATGCGATGAAAGATAGACTCAAACTTATCGAGAAAACCAGCAATAAGCAGCGTGACATCAGGCGCTCTTAGCTCGGGATGATCGAAAAAAGCCTTTAAACCCGTCTGATACATGCCGGAACGATCAGATGCAATAGTAATTACAAGATTATCCGTAAGGTCAGAGATGAGACGAGCAAGAATCCGATTCGTATCAGTTGGACGTACGCGTAGATTCTGAAGACTACTTTTGATTGATCTTTTCAAAGCCGAATCGATATCGGGACTACTCTGGTTCAATAGAGAATCTAAAAGATAACGATATCCCTTATCTGTCGGCACTCTACCGCTCGATGTATGAACATGCTCCAAATATCCCAGATGCTCGAGTTGATTCATTTCAGAACGAATGCTGGCAGAACTTAGATCGTGGAAACCTTCTTCGGATATGAAATGCGAGCTAATAGGCTCGGCATATGCGATATAATGTTCAATGATCTTGAAAAGGAGCGCTTCTTGTCGTAAAGTCATAAGATCAGTTTTATATTATTCACTGTACACTCCTATGATATATTTTTGGCACTCTCAAGTCAAGAGTGCTAAAAATACCCAGAAAAATCAAAAATATTGAATATTTAAATATAATGTCACTATGTTCTCCGCTCCACTCCGTAAACTGTGGACATTCGGATAAATGCCCCGATATGATATTATAATCTCACTTCTTGAGTTCATATTCATCTTGTAACCTTTTATATGGTTAAAATTAAAAATACACTAAAAAAGGATAGCGACTACGATATTCTTCAACTCGACCCCAAAGCTCCGTTTAGGATGTTTGTTTGCGGCCCTACTGTCTACGACTATATTCATATTGGCAATGGTCGGACTTTCGTCTTCTTTGATGTTGTCGCAAAATATCTCAGATATAAAGGTTTTAATGTTCGGTATATTCAAAATATTACTGACATAGATGACAAAATCATAAAGCGGGCCCACGAAACCAACCAAAATCCACAGGATATTGCAAACCATTTTGAAGCAGAGTTTAAGAAAGATATTCAGGGGCTTGGTATTTCAGCAGTTGATACCTATGCCAAGGCGACAGAACACATCCCAGAGGTTGTCCACCAAGTTCAGAAACTAATTAACAAAAAACATGCGTACTATATTGAAAATGAAGGCTACTATTTTGATTTAAGCACTTTCCCTGATTATGGAGTTCTGTCAGGTCGGACCTACGCAATGGCTGAAGATGGCACCTCGCGGATTGACGACTCGATACACAAAAAACATAAAGGTGATTTCAACTTATGGAAACTTTCCAAGCCAGATGAACCAGCCTGGGATACCGAACTGGGCAAAGGTCGCCCGGGTTGGCATATCGAAGATACAGCCATAACAGAGAAATATTTTGGACCTCAATATGAGCTTCACGGCGCTGGTCAAGATCTCATATTCCCCCATCATGAAGCTGAGATCGCACAACAAGAAGCTGCATCCGGGCAGAAACCATTCGTTCGTTACTGGATGCATGTTGCTTTTGTCGTCAACAAAGCCGCCAAAATGTCGAAATCGCTTCACAATTTCGCCACAGTACACGATCTACTCAAACTATACAATCCGAAAGCTCTTCGTTTCTATCTCTTAACAGCCCACTACCGTTCACAGCTTGATTTTAATGATACAGTCCTAAGAGCAGCCGAAGCCGCTATAGAAAGAATTGCCGAATTCAAAAATAAGCTTGAGATACAACAACAATCCAAAGCCAACCAGGAATCTGAACTATTTAATACCTTAACTCTAGAATTCAAAAAAGGTTTTGAGGATGCTATGGATACTGATTTCAACACGCCAGAGGCTATCGGCGCCCTGTTTCATTTCATCAGAGAATGGCACAAGGCCAGTACTATCACACAGCCCTTAAAACATCAGATAGAAAAAAGTCTCGATGTATTAAAAATCTTTGATTCAATTCTTGGTTTTTTCCCGGAGACAAGCCAGGAGACAATACCTGACGATATCCTGGAACTTATCGAACAACGAGAAAAAGCACGCTTAGAGCACGATTATAAAACCGCGGATCAGTATAGACTAGACATTGAGCAGAAGGACTACATTATTGAAGATACAATCTACGGCCCTCTTGTCAAAAAAAAAATCGCCCCTATGAGCGATTGACCCACGATTGCGATACCTTTTCGCCTAGAAAACTATACTCGAGTATAGTTTAAAACTTTACATTTACAAAACTCTAATGCTTAGACATTA
>CAZHOA010000014.1:0-12800 GCA_964534385.1 uncultured Candidatus Saccharibacteria bacterium
ACACGGGCATATCGCACAAGATCGGTGAGGTTCACGAAGGTGACACAGTGATGGATTGGATGGAGCAGGAGCGTGAACGTGGTATTACCATTACGGCTGCTGCTACTACGGCGTATTGGACACCGACTGATGCCAAGAATCAGGAGACTGAGAAGGTAAAACTCAACATTATCGATACCCCCGGTCATATCGACTTTACTATTGAGGTAAAGCGTTCTTTGCGTGTTCTCGACGGTGCAGTCGTTGTCTTTGACGGCGTCGCTGGTGTCGAACCGCAATCAGAGACCAATTGGCGTTATGCAGATGACTACGAGGTACCGCGGATCTGTTTTATTAATAAGCTCGATCGTTTGGGCGCTTCTTTTGAGCGTTCATTCCAGTCAATTCTCGGGCGCTTGTCTCCCTATGCCGTCAAGCTCCAAATTCCGGACGGCCATGAAAATGATTTTAAAGGTATCGTTGACTTGTTGACCATGGAGTACATATCGTTCGAGGGCGATAAAGGAGAAAAAATGATAAAAGGTACTATTCCTGATTATTTAATAGAGCAAGCCAAGAAAGAACGGGCTATCATGATCGAGCGTATTGTAGAGCAGGATGATGTGGCCATGTCTGACTACCTTGAAGGTAAGACCATAGAGCTAGATCGATTGCGTGATATTATCCGCAAGGCAACTATCGCCAACAAGATTTTCCCGGTGCTATGCGGTTCCGCGTTAAAGAATAAAGGCGTGCAGCTTGTGCTCGATGCCGTAGCATATTATTTGCCTTCACCGCTTGATATTCCGGCAGCTCCAATAACAATCCAAAAGACAGGCGAGGCGAGTACCATGCCTGCCGATGAAGCCACTTCATTTACCGCTCTGGCCTTTAAGACTGCAACCGATCCGTTTGTCGGAGCTTTAACATTTTTTAGAGTTTATTCTGGTACGCTCCACTCAGGTTCCTATGTTTTGAATACTCGTACTGGCCAACAAGAGCGTATTAGTCGCATTGTCCGTTTACATGCTAATCAGCGCGAAGAAATTAAAGAAATATACGCCGGTAATATTGCTGCTACTGTTGGACTCAAGGATACTCGTACCGGTGATACCTTGTGTGATCCTGGCTATCCGGTACTCCTTGAAGGCATCGATGCGCCTGAACCGGTTATTTCGTTGCGTATTGAGCCGAAGACAAAAGCTGACCAGGAAAAGATGGGTATAGCGCTCAAGAAGCTATCTGACGAGGATCCTACGTTTCGTATTAAAAGCGACCAGGAAACAGGTGAAACCATCATATCGGGTATGGGTGAATTGCATCTTGATATCCTTGTTGATCGTATGCGTCGTGAGTTTAACGTTCAGGCTAATGTTGGCAAGCCACAGGTTGCCTACCGTGAGACCATTCGCATGATGGCTGAGGCTCAGGGTAAATACATAAAACAATCCGGTGGTCGCGGTCAGTATGGTGATGTTTCGTTGCGTCTTGAACCTCAGGAAGCCGGCCAAGGTTTTGAGTTCGAAAATAAAATTAAAGGCGGTACGATTCCGCAGGAATTTATTCCAGCCATCGAAAAGGGTGTCAAGGAAGCGCTCGACAAAGGTATCTTGGCTGGATTTCCAATTGTTGATGTCAAGGTAACTGTCTTTGACGGTTCATATCATGATGTTGATTCATCTGAAATCGCTTTCAAAATTGCTGCCGTCATGGCATTCCAGGAGGCCTCGAAGCGTGCTAAACCAATTATTCTTGAACCAATGATGCGCGTTGAGGTTATTGTTCCCGATAATTATATGGGTGAGGCTACGGGTGATCTCAGCTCTCGCCGTGGCCGTATTGAACAGATCAATGATCGTTCACCGCTCAACCTCAAGGTCATTGAAGCCAAGGTGCCTCTCTCAGAAATGTTCGGTTATGCCACCAATATCCGCTCTTTCACGCAAGGCCGCGGTACCTATTCAATGGAATTTTCCCATTATGAAGAAGTCCCGGGAAGTGTCGCCCAGTTGATCATTGAAGGCAAGAAATAGCCGTTTATGGGGTAGGTAGGCAGGCTTTAAAGGCCTTTGCTGGACAAAAGGAAATAAAGAGAGTATAATTGACAGTAGTGTAGGTTCTCATAGTTTAGCCGTTTGCGCTGTAGGGTAACCGAAAGCAACGAGGGCATCTGTGAACATATCGTTTCCTACAGTAATTTATGCAACCTGTCTCCAGACATCGATTGCTCATGCAAACGCTGTCGAGAGCTGTAATGCATAATGTATATGGCTAAAAAGCTATATGTCGGCAATTTGCCGTATTCGATGACTGATGATCAATTGCGAGATCTGTTCAGTCAGTATGGTGCAGTTGAGTCAGCGCAAGTTATCGTTGACAAATTATCAGGTCGTTCAAAGGGGTTTGGTTTTGTTGAGCTTTCAAATGATGATGAAGCTCAAATGGCCATTGACAAATTGAACAACACTGACGTTGGTGGTCGTGTTATCGTCGTAAACGAAGCACGTCCTTTGGAACCAAAAACCAGTCGTCCAGGTGGCGGCAGTGGTGGTGGTTTCAATCGTCCTCGTTTTCGCAGTAACAATGATCGCGGAATGCGCGGCGGCAGTGATTACTAATTGCCTCTGACAGCACCAAACAATAAAACACCCGCAAGGGTGTTTTATTGTTTGGTTGGAGTTGAAGGTGATGGGGATATCGGTGTACAGTTGTTCTGTGATGTTTGGGTCTTTGGGTTACTATGGTCAGTCGTATCTGTTGATGTACCAAGGATTGATTGGCTTATTTTCTGTAAAGCCAGTGTCGCCAAGCTTGGTTGCATGTCCTGAGTTTGTAGTTGATTCACTAGGTATTCTGAATCTTTGATGAGTTTTTCGATATTTTGTTTCTGAGCTGTGGCTATGTGGTTGGGATTCGTCGGATCATCCAGAGATGCGTTCACTGCTGCAAGGTTTGATTTGAGTTTGTCTACTATTTTATTATTTTCCGTCGGCGGGTTAAACACTGCGAAAACATGACTCTTGAGTTCTGGTATATTTTTAAATAAAAAACTGCCGATTGCTGCTAGGCCTGCGACTAATAGTATGGTTCTAATCATATACGATGACTATGTATGTCTCTAGTATATGTTATTACGATGCGTTTGCCTACGGCGCTTTACATAGAAGCGCGAGATAGGCTATAATAGAGGCATATGCAACAAAAACAAGTCGTTATATATACAACACCCACCTGTGCCTATTGTCGTATGGCCAAGGATTATTTCGCCAAGAATAATATCACCTATACCCAGTATGATGTTGCTTCCGATGCTGCGAAGCGTCAGGAAATGCTGGATAAAACTGGTCAGCTTGGTGTACCGGTGATTCTTATAGGTACTGATGTTGTTATAGGTTTTGATAAAGAAGCAATAGATCAACTATTGGATATACGTCATTAAGAACCTATCTCTATGGAAATACAATTAAAAAAATTACCTTTTGAAAGTTTACAGGGGATTTCGCCTAAGACTCTCGAGATTCATCATGATAAGCTGTATGCCGGGTACGTCAAGAAAAGCAATGAGATTATGGAAAAGCTCAAGGCTTTGCGCGAGGCCGGTACTTACGAAGGCAACGCCACGTACAGTGACTTGAGAGCGCTCAAGGCGGACGAAACCTTTGCGATCAATGGTGTCTACCTGCACGAATGGTATTTTGATGTACTGGGCGGTGATGGTGATTGGGAAAAAGCACCTCAGTTTTCCAAAGCAGTTACGGACAAATGGGGATCTATTCCCGATGCTCTGCGTTATTTTTCCGCCTGTGCCATGGCGGCTCGTGGCTGGTCAGTAGTATGTTGGGATATCAAGGCCCAAGAGCTGCGACAGTATAATGCCGACGCTCACAATCAGGGTGGTGTGTGGGGTTGTGTTCCGATTATCACGTTGGATGTCTATGAACATGCCTACTTTATCGATTTCGGCTCTGATCGTAAGGCCTACATAGAAGCTTTCTGGAAGAATCTCAACTGGGAAGCAGTGGAGCAGCTGTATCTCAAGGCTTCTCGATTTACTCTCTAGATTGTTTTCCGAGGTATGGACAACCACCCAAAACGCAGCCACACGAGCTGCGTTTTGCTTTATTCCCACGAGCGGAACCAAAGTCTGTGATGATATGCCTGGTTCGTGAGCGGTAAGCCATACGAGAGCGGAGCAAAGAAGAGAAATGTACTCGCGCTGAGTATGATTAATAAAATTATCAGGATTTGCTTGTATCTAGTCCTATCAAGACAATAACTTATGCTGATGATGGCGAATATCAGCGCAGTCATGTAGTGATACAAGAACATAACACGTTTAATGCCGATAAAAGGCAGTATATTGATTAAAAAACCGAAAATGATCAACAATGCAATGCGGTTTTGATATATGTAATCTCTGAGCGGTGGACGTTCTTTGTAGATTGGTATTAGGTCAATCGTCAGATAAATGATGCTGAAGAAGCTGAGCCACCAGATAATCGGATTGCCCAGGAAATATATTCTGCTTTCTTGGCTCGGATCTAGGGAATTTTTTTCGTTCCAATAGTAGATCGGCCGTATCATAAATGGCCACGTAAACCAGGGGCTGCCATAGGGATGTTGAGCGGTTAATGTCGCGTTGGCACGATACATTTCATCGTTCAGTTCGATGATCTTGTGTGCTAGGGATGCTGGTTGTATGTCAGCTTCTTGATTATAGTGGTTGCCAACTAGGGTCTTTTGGAAGCCAGGTGTCATGAAGGCATCGCCTGGTCCCGAGTGATAGAGAAGCTTCAGATGTAGTATAATAATACTGCTATAGAGTACTGGTACAATTAAAAACACCAACAATGTTTTTGCGGCTGTAGAGAGAGAAGGACGAGCATATAATAGCCGACCTATCTCGATGACGATGATAAACAGAACAAAGCTAAGACCGGTCCATTTCACGGAAGTCGCTAGCGTTGCTGATATGATAGCCAGTGTAAGATAAAGCCATCTTTGTTTCTGATATGACAGTGCATAGAATAATAAAGCCGCAAAACCAAAGCATAATAAGAGCGAATCGAGCAAAATAAAACGTGACTGCACAAGAAGAGCGTTATCAAGGCTAACACAAAGGCCAGCTATGAAGGCATTGACTCTGGATATGCCCATGGTGATACAAAGAAAGAAAATGATGACGGGTAATATCGTGCCGGCAAGTGTAGGTAACAATCGAAGCCAGAGATATGTCATATCAGGAAATTTCTGTCCTATTTCTGCGAAGCTAAAACCGGGCTTAAAACCGCCAAACGTACCAAAAACATATATCAAAAGCTTGCCGAGTGGCGGGTGTATATCAAAAAAATACTCGTGTGTCGCATAGCCTGAGATAAATTTGCCGAAATGCACTTCATCAAACACTGTTGATCGGGGATGGCCAAAAAGGAAAAAGTGAGTTGAGAGGCTGACGGCAATTAATATAATCAAAAAAATGTTTTTCTTGAACAATGCCATATAGGTATGATAGTATAATCGAAAATAGGTGCAAAGCAAATATATGCAACAATCTAACACAACTACATACGATCTCATTATTATCGGTGGTTCGGCTGCAGCCACGAGTGCTGGCATTTACGCCGCCCGCAGACATTTGAATTTCAAAATTATAACAAAAGATTTTGGTGGCGAGGTTGCGACTTCAGGAGATATCGGCAATTGGCCCGGTGTCGTTCACACTGATGGCGTCTCGTTGACTGGGCAGTTTCGACAGCATCTGGATTCGTATGGTGTCGATATTGAGGAGGGTATAGTTGTTGATAAAGTAGACAAGCAAGATGACGGTCTCTTTTGCATTACCACCAAGAAAGCCAGTACACAGATGGCCGCTAGTAAGCTAGATACGGACCATATGGCGTCTGTGTGTAGTTATCTAAGCAAAACAGTCATTATTGCTACTGGTGTGCATCCACGAGCCTTGGGTGTTCCTGGCGAAGCTGATTTTAGGAACAAAGGGCTGAGCTATTGTACTGTATGCGATGGACCGCTTTTTGCCGGAAAGGTCGTGGCGACCATCGGCGGTGGCAATTCCGCTCTCGAATCGGCTTTGATGCTGTCAGAAATCGCCAAAAAAGTTTATCTCATCAACATCAATGCTGATTTTAAGGGCGAACAGATTCTTATCAAAAATGTAAAATCAAAACCGAATGTCGAAATTATTTCTTCGGCCCGCACCAAGAGCATTCATGGTAGTGGGATTGTTTCGAGTCTGGAGTATCTTGATGTCCGCGATCAAGGACATACGCTCGACGTCGAAGGAGTTTTTGTTCATATCGGTATGACGCCAAATGCCGATCTGGTGAAAGAGGATGTTATGAAAGACGAATTCGGCCAGATCAAGATTAATATGCGGGGCGAGACCAATATCCCGGGACTATTTGCCGCAGGTGATGTTACTGATTCACCATTCAAACAGATCGTCATTGCCGCCGGCCAAGGCTGTACTGCACTGCTCTCGGCTGTTGGTTATTTGAACCGATTTTCCTCGACATCATGATTTATATTGGAGCGGACCATAGGGGTTTTGCCTTAAAAAATACCATCAAGCAGTACCTGACTGAGCATACCCACGCCTATGAGGATTGTGGTGCTCTGGTGTATGATGAACATGACGATTTTGTTGATTTTGCCATAGCGGTGGCAGACCATGTATCACAACATGTCGGTGCTCGTGGGATCCTGATATGTCGCAACGGGGCGGGTATGGATATAGTTGCCAACAAGCACAAAAATATCAGAGCTGTTATTGGTTTCCATCCCGAACAGGTGCGTTTGGCCCGCAACGACGATAATATTAATATTATTTCGCTTGCTTCTGATTTTACCGACGAAGGCACCGTTTTTTCCATAATTGATATGTTTTTAAATACTCCGTTTGAGGCGGCTGATCGACAGACAAGACGCTTACAAAAGATACAAGCACTAGAGCTATAAATAGTATGGACTCCAAGGACTATTCTTTCATACCGGCAATTCTGCCTTCAGATAAAGAAGATTTTTTAAAAAAGATTCATGGCGTTGAAGCGTATGTTGACCATGTGCATATTGATATTGCGGACGGCATCTTTGTTCAGACAAATACGCTGCAGAATATCGACAATCTGGATGGTATGACACATGTTCGTACCGCGTTACATTTGATGGTATCAAAACCCGAAAACCATGTACTACGGTGGATCGATAGCGCTGTTGAGGGCGTGTTATTTCATATCGAGGCTACCGAACATCCCGTGCGCGTTATCGACATCGTCAAAGAAGCCGACAAGACAATAGGCATTGTCCTTAATCCCGACACTCAGATAGCAGCGGTTGAAGCTTTTGTTAATGACGTTGATGTGGTGCAGTTTATGACCGTTCAACCGGGTGCATATGGCGGAGCTTTCGTCGAAGGTGTCGTTGAAAAAATTAAAGAGTTCCATTATTTTTATCCTGACAAACACATCGTGGCGGATGGTGGCATCACGCCGAACAATGTAAGGATCTTGGCCGATGCTGGTGTGAATGACTTTGTGGTAGGGAGTTTTATATTTGAACATAAAAAAGGCATCAAGGCAGCGTTGGCGGATTTACATGATTCATTAACATAACCCTATGTATGATATTATAACAATCGGTTCTATTACGCGTGATATTATTGCAAAAGATCCGTCATTTTTGGCTCTTCCGGATTCAGCCAACCCAGGTAGTGTCTTCGAATGTATTCCAATGGGTTCCAAGATAGATCTGCACGAGGTTGTCATGACTATTGGCGGTGGTGGTGCGAACGCGGCCGTGACCTTTGCTCGGCAGGGTTTGAACACGGCTTGTATCGGTGTTGTTGGTGCTGATTCTTCTGGTCAGGATATTGTGACAGCGTTGCAAAAGGAGCATATAGACACGCGTTTTGTGTATCTCGATTCCGATAAGGTAACGGCTCTATCGGTGATTATGGTACATAGTTCTGGAGAACGGTCTATTTTGACATACAAGGGTCCCCGCAAGGGAGTGCTACTTGAGGCTCTATCGCTTGATGATTGTCGCGCTCCATGGTTGTATATTGATTCCCTGGGCGGTTCTGTTGATATATTGAAAAAGGCATGTCAATACGTTGCAAAGGGTGACGTAGCTATTGCCTATAATCCCGGTGGTGATGAAATAAAAATGGGCAGCGATAAGCTTGGCCCATTGCTAAAAGATGTCGCTGTATTAATAATGAATCGTGAAGAAGCCTGTGAATTTTTGCATATATCTTTGGATATGACTGATCGACCATTGCATACGTTGCACGATATGACAAAGCAGATTGTGGTCATCACAGATGGTCCCGCTGGCGTCTCCGCCATCGATGCTCAGGGCACTATATATCATGCTCAGACACCGCCAGATGCACCGCGCGAAGATGCCACTGGTGCCGGGGATGCATTTGGTTCTGGTTTTGTTGCTGAGTATATGCGATCTCATGATATTGACAAATCCATACAATACGGTACCGCCAATGCCTCTTCGGTAGTGGGCAGTCTTGGCGCGCAAGAAGGTATCCTGAGAAAAGGTGCTTATGGACTGTGGCCGCCGATACATGTTACTAAAGCTTGATCATACCTCATGCCTTATCGCAAATTAGCCAGAATTTTACGTACGAGTCCCGACGTCATTTTGAATTTACAACAAAAAATGGATGCTATTACCGGGAAGTCCGGAGTGATAGCTGACATTGTTCGTCAAAATGACATCTTGGTGGGTCGTACCCTTGATGAACTTGGTGTGCATAAGAATGAGCAAAATGCTCATAACGTTTATGATGCTTTAATTCGCCGGATTGAGCATATGGATAATGAGTTGAGTGCCTTGTTGGGTCAACAAAATAGTCGGGATATTGCCACGATGTGCCAGCAACTTTGCGATAAAGCCGTGATGTTCAGTAAGGCACAGCAGGGCCTATTCATAAAATACGAAAAGCTGAGTGAGATGCTCAAGGCATTTCCACCACACAGAGTGTTGGAGCATTTTAACTATCCTTCTGTTGATGTTTTACTGGCTCACCACGATATCGTGTCTGTTATGTGTAGTCTGCGTTTTGCTGAAAGCAGAGAATGGATGGCTGATTTTTTTGATCGCGCGTATCGAGATCTGCGACCTCAAGATTTTGAGAAACGCGATATCTCACTGAGAGTTTTGGACTCAGAATGGCTGTCTATTGCCCAGAAGTTTTTGCATCATAAATATCACAATGTTAGTCATTTGAAAGAATTAGGTATTATTTTTATTATTCCGTTAACAATGCCAACCAAAGGAGAGACGCTCAGATTATTTACGTTGCTTTTGCATTATATCCACGAGATCTCTTTTTACGGTAAACTTTTCGACGATTTTTCTCAGGTGGATCATTTCATTGAGAATCTTCTGTCATTGTTGCGAGGTGATGTCTCTGAGGAGAAAGTTGATCCTGACGGTCCTTTCAAGATCAGAATCATCCAAAGATATCTTGCTAAAGATGATGAGCGAGATTTCAGATTGTTCGAGCCTCATATCAATCCTGAGGCTGAACATTGGTATCATGCTGAGCGAGATCTGGCGAGCGTGGGGCCTATGCTCGGTCAGGACGGGCATATACTTGGCTACTGGCACGGTCTTGATTTTGTTGGTGATTTTTTCCCCGATGCGATTATGGGCGGAGAGAAGGAAAGTTTAATTAGTTTTGATCTGATCGATCTGACGCTTTCTGTCTTACAGAAGTACAATGTACAGTATATCTATCATCAGCAGGAGGCTCTTTGGAATAAAATATTTATTGAATATCTTGGTGCGCAAAAATGCTCGGAGCTCGTTCGAGAGCACATTATAGACGGTTTTATACAACTATAACTATTATGAAAAATCTCAAAGATTATTTTGCAGATGCACGAGAGCAGGGGAAGGCAATAGGCCACTTTAACTTTTCTACTGCCGATCAATTGCGTGCAATTGTAGAGGCCGCCGCAGAGTGCAACGCACCGGTTATGGTTGCTACATCTGAAGGCGAAGCTGGCTTTCTGGGTCGACATCAGGCTGTCGCACTTGTTCGATCTTACCAGGCTCAGGGTTCCCCCGTCTTTCTAAATGCCGACCACCATACGACATTTTCAGCTGTTAAGGAAGCTATTGATGCCGGCTATGATTCGGTGCTGATTGATGGTTCAAAGTTGCCGTTTGAGGATAACGTCGCGGTAACACAGAAAGTCGTCGATTATGCAAAATCAAAAAATACTGGTTTTCAGGTTGAAGGTGAGCTTGGTTATCTGCGAGGCGAATCCAAGATTCAGGATAGCGTCGCAATACAACGGAGTGATTATACGAAGCCTGAAGAGGCTGAGGAATTTGTCCGTCGCACCGGTGTCGATCGATTGGCAATTGTTTTCGGTAACGTCCATGGGATTGTAACTGAGCAGCAAGAACGTCTTGATCTGGATGTTCTTCCCGACGTGGCGAGTCTCTTAAAAAATACCTTTTTGGTTTTACATGGTGCCTCTGGTCTGCGCGACGATGATATTAAAAATGCAATCAAGGGTGGCATCGTAAACATTCATTTCAACACCGAATTACGCGTTACTTATTATAAAGCTTTAGTAACGTCATTAAAAAATAAACCAGAAGATACAACGCCTTATCATTATCTTCAAGCCCCTTTTGAGGCAGTGCGGAATATTGTTCGCGAAAAATTAAAGCTCTTTGGATGGTGATATAGTAGGTGTGTTCTTAGATCTTTATTTCTACGACATCGCCGTCTCGTATAACGTAATCCTTGCCAACGGTCGTAATTTTGCCTTGCTGTCGTGCCTGACCCCACGAACCTATTGTAACCAAGTCTTGCCAATTAATAACCTCGGCTTTAATAAATAGCTTTTCAAAATCAGTGTGAATAGCAGAAGCCGCCTTTGGTATCAGTGCATCTTTATGTGACGTCCAGGCACGTGTTTCGTCTTCACCGGTGGTCAGGAAGGTAATGAGGCCGAGCAATTCATAGCTCCTAGTGATAAGTTGATCAAGGCCGGATGTTTTTAAATCAAGATCAGATAAAAATATATTTTGTTCTTCAGGGGATGACTCCGACAAAATAAGCTCGAACGTACTCGAGAGGACGGTGTAGGGCGTAGGGCCAATCACCTTAGTGAGCTTTTCATCCGGTTGCCATTTGTTTTTTATTTGTTCTTCGGAAGCATTAAATACATACAACATTTTCTTGGCCGTTAAGAGATGTAGCTCGTCAAGAAGTACCTGCTCTTTGTCATCGACATTGAGTGTATTAGCTAATTGGCCAGACTGTAAATGACTCTCCAAGCGGTTGAGGAGCGAACTCTCAAGGGCAAATAGTGGATCCTGCTTTTTTGTCTTTGCATAGCGTTTTTGGACTGTTTCGAGATCTGCCAATATAAGCTCGGTATGTATAATCTCAATATCGTGCACCGGATCGATTGCATTGTGGACATGTGTTATATGTGGGTTTTGAAAGACACGCACAACGTGGGCGATAGCATCTACTTCGCGAATATTTGATAAAAATTTGTTACCCAAACCTTCACCATCGGCTGCTCCTTTTACTAGTCCGGCGATGTCTATAAATTTAATGTACGTCGGAATTATTTTTTTTGATTTTGATAGCTTTGCGAGAAGATCAAGGCGGTTGTCCGGAACCAAAACGATGCCTACATTAGGATCAATCGTTGTGAATGGGTAGTTCTGTATGTCTATTTGTTTTTTGGTCAGTGCCTTAAAAAGTGTTGACTTACCAATATTTGGCAAGCCAACTATACCGATGCTGAGTGACATTTTTATAACATATATAAACAATACTAAATAAAAATTTCTTTTATTTAGTATTGTTTATTATGGATCTATACTTAGCATAACAGAGCAGACTAGCTGCTCTGTTATTTATATTTCAATAACGACGGGTAATACCATTGGTCGGCGTTCTGTCTTTTGGAATAAGAATAATCCAATTTCATCTCGAATGCCATCTTTCAGATAAGACCAATTAATAGGCCGTGTTGCTTTTTTCTCGACAATGAAACGAATTTTCTTACGGACACTGCCCAGAAGCTCTTTATTCTCTTTGAGGTAGACAAAGCCTCGCGATATTATATCGGGGCTACCGCGTACTTTGCCTGTTTTCGAATCAACGAGTGTTACGATTACAAACATACCGTCTTCTGCTAATATCTGTCGATCACGCAATACAACATTACCGATGCCACCAACACTAAGACCATCAACCATAACCATATCAGCCGGTGCCGTCTTTTTATCTAGCCACCACTTGGCTTCTGAGCCTGAGTCATGGATATGAATAATGTTGCCATTGTCAGCGATAATGACATTGGCCTCAGCAACGCCTTCGGCTTGACCTAAGTAACCGTGGTTAACCATCATAGAGTAGTGACCATGTATTGGCATAAGAAATTTGGGTCGTATGAGACGAATCATTTTCCGTAAGTCGTCTTGCTGTGCATGACCGCTAGCATGAATGTCCATCATACCGTAGTGATATACACGGGCGCCCATACGATAAAAAAGATCCTTGAGTCTTTGAATAGTTCTCTCGTTTCCGGGAATAACCGATGACGAGAAGACAACGGAATCTGCTTTTTTAATTTGAACAAATCTATGTTCGCCTGAAGCTATGCGCATCAAAACAGCTCTATCTTCGCCTTGAGCGCCGGTTCCGATAACCGTGACCTTAGAACGGGGGTAGTTGTCTATCTGTTCCATTGGAATCTGGGTGTCTTTGTTGATTTTTACCTGTCCAGTTTCTTTGGCGAATTCAA
>CAZHOA010000015.1:0-12771 GCA_964534385.1 uncultured Candidatus Saccharibacteria bacterium
TGGACTGAAAAGAACATCGCCTACATGACCAAGCAGCTCAAGCGCCTGGGCGCTGCTTTTGATTGGTCGCGCGCTGTGAGTACGAGCGATCCCGAATATTATCGCTGGACGCAATGGCTCTTTCTGCAATTCTATAAAAAAGGCCTAGCGTATCGGGCTGAGACACTTGTTAATTGGTGTCCGAAAGACAAGACGGTACTGGCTAATGAGCAAGTGGTACCGAAAACGATCAATGGCATGACGGTCAATTGTTGTGAACGCTGTGACACCGAAGTCGAACAGCACAAGCTCGAACAATGGATGTTCAGGATAACTGCTTATGCTGATCGTTTGGTGGACGATCTTGATCAGGTTGATTTCCCGTCGTCAACAGTTTTGGCTCAGAAAAATTGGATCGGCCGCTCTGAAGGCGCTGAGATTGATTTTAATATTCAGGATAGTGCCGAAAAAGTCACTGTTTTTACGACTCGTGCTGATACGATCTTCGGTGCGAGCTATATCGTTGTCTCGCCCGAGCATTCATTACTACAGAAATTGAAACATGCTATTACAAATTTGCCAGATGTTGAAACATACATTCACCAAAGCAAACAAAAAACCGAACGCGAACGTCTTATTGAGGCAAAAGACAAAACTGGCGTGCCGCTCGATGGCATCTCTGCTATCAATCCTGTCAACGGCCATCCTCTACCGGTGTGGGTTGCGGATTATGTTCTGGGCAGTTATGGCACCGGTGCTGTTATGGCAGTTCCGGCGCACGATGAACGTGATTTTGAGTTTGCGCGGAAGTATAATCTACCGATGCACAAGGTAGTAGTGCCACCAGCTGTTGGTCACCAGATACGGAATGCTCAAGATATCGCCACTGGTGCGGTACCGGAGTTGCGTATTCAGAGCGAATGTTTCACTGACGATGGCGAACTCATACATTCCGGGGAATTTACCGGTCAGTCATCAATAGCAGCACGCAAAAATATTGTTCAATGGCTCATATCGAGTGGAAATGCGCGCTTCAAAACGCAATATCGGCTGCGGGATTGGGTTGTCTCACGACAGCGATATTGGGGCGTGCCGATTCCGATGATACGTTGTGATGCGTGTGGTTATCAACCGATACCCGATGATCAATTGCCGGTATTATTGCCGGAGCTTGAAGATTTTAAACCATCAGATGATGGTCGTTCGCCGTTGGCGAAAGCGAGAGAGTGGGCACGAGTATCCTGTCCAGCATGTGGCGGTCAGGCCGAGCGAGAGACCGATACGATGGACACCTTTGTTGACTCGTCGTGGTATTTTATACGTTATACTGATCCTCACAATAACCAAAAACTAGCCGATGATGCTGCGATAAGGGCATGGCTGCCGATTGATTTGTATATCGGTGGTCCTGAACACAATACGATGCATCTTCTCTATTCGCGATTTTTTACCAAGGTCATGGCTGATCTTGGAATAGTCGATTGTATTGAGCCATACAAAAAGCGTCGCAATCACGCAATCATTTTGGGTCCGGATGGCCATCGTATGTCCAAATCGCGCGGCAACGTCGTAGATCCGGATGAGCTTGTCGAGCGCTATGGAGCCGATACGGTACGGATGTACCTGGCATTTATGGGACCGTATGACCAAGGTGGACCGTGGGATCCAAAAGGCATCCATGGTATTTCTCGTTTTTTGAATCGTGTCTGGAATGTGCAGCGATCTGTGGATGATACATCCGAATCCAGTAGCGATGTCCGACACATGCTCAACTATACAATTAAGAAAGTTGCCGAAGACATTCAGCAGCTCCATTTCAATACCGCCATTAGTGCATTGATGAAATTGTTGAATCTTTTTGATGACATCATCCAAGCCGGTTCGCGCATTAATGCAGAAGATTATAAAAAATACCTGATATTGCTTGCGCCTTTTGCGCCATACTTGACTGAGGAAATCTGGCGGGGACTTTTGGGCATGACTGCATCGATCCATCTTGAGACATGGCCGATTTTTGATGAAAAAGCCTTGATTGCATCAAAAGTTCACATTATCGTCCAAGTGAACGGCAAAATACGTGATACTATCGAAGTTGCCGCAGATGTCGCGGAACAGCACGTCGTTGAGATTGTTAAAAATAACCAGAAAGTGGCGAAGTATATTAAAGATCAGCCCATCAAGAAAGTAATTTTCGTGAAAAATAAACTGATCAATTTTGTTGTTTAGTGATTCATCGCTAGGGGTTTATTAAAAATTCACTCCCGTTGGTGCGGGAATGAATCGGAAAATTTGAAAGAAAGTGAATTGTTACGTCACGCGCTCAAGGCTGATCGCGTGACGGGTGATATATTGTTCTTTTCATGCTTAGTAAGACGCAGGAGTGCTGTTCAGGGTTGCATCGATTCAATATTTAAAAAAATATATGTGCTGTGCAACCTTTTTGGCTGGCGGTACGTCTTAGTTGGATGTACACTATAATTTAGAATGTAGTAATCTATACATTATGGATACTAAGGCAATTGATTCATTTGAACAGATCATAAACCAGTATCAAAAGGAGATCATCAATTTTCATTATCGTTTTATTGGGAACCGTTTCGAGGCGGAAGATTGTGCCCAAGAAACATTTGTTAAAGCATTTTTTAAATTAAAAACATTACAGGATGTCAGTAAATTGCGTAGTTGGCTGTACCAGATTGCTCGACACACAGTTATTGATTATTTCCGCAAAAACAAGAAATATGCCAATGATGTGGCGTTTGATAGTAAGATTCTAGAGAATTTTGCCGATAAAGAACGAAGTGATCTGCATCAGGAGGTACTGGATGCCGAACGGGCACGTGAATTAGAGCGATGTATCGGTCTGCTAGGCGGTGAGGATCAGAAAATTATCAAGCTGCTGTACTACGAAGGCTTCTCGTACAATGAAATAGGCGAGTTAATGAATATGAATCAGAATACACTCAAGAGTCGTTTACATCGAGCCCGCAGAATATTGGCAGAAGCTGTTCGGTCGAGCGGACTCGTGAAATATAGCGCATAAATTTTTATGAATTACTATATCCAACCATCAGATTGTTTCACCCAAAAGACGCTGGATGCGCTACACGCGTGTGTAGCACGTAAGCGGCTCAAGCGCGATCTTTTTTTAGTGGGTTTAGGGATATTGCCGTTTATTGTACGAGAAGCCTGGTTCTTTGTCCGGGGAGACTATTTTTCTGTTGCCCCATTACCGATGGGACACTATATTATTGGTGTATATCGTTTGTTTTTATCGCCGCAAACCGGTTATGTACTGGGTTCGGGGGCTGTAGTTTTGTTGGTGATATACTTTGCCAAAACCAAGATAGCACCGTATTCAACAATACGCCTATCCTAAGCGTTACTAGTTTCGTTGATGTCTGATAAGCCGAAAGTCCCATAACTGGGATTTTCGGCTTTACTTTTAAGCTTTTTTCTCAGATAATCTAAAAATCATGTCCCTAACTTTACGAGCTCTCATTAAGAAGGAAATACAACGGCAAAAGTCTGTCGTTAATTTAATCGCTTCTGAAAATTATCCCTCGGAAAAGGTGCTTGCAGCACTGGCGACACCGCTAGCTGGCAAATATGCTGAGGGAAAATCCCATCAGCGTTATTATGCCGGTAATACTATTATCGATCAGATTGAAGACGCAGCTCAGCACTTAGCGCGCAAAGCTTTTGCTATTTCTGAAACGCAATGGCGCGTGAATGTTCAGCCGTATTCCGGCAGTATTGCTAATCTGGCAGCTTATCTTGGTGCCTGCGAACTGGGCGATTCGATTGTTGCCATGTCACTGGAACACGGAGGCCATTTGACGCACGGACATTCCGTTAGTCTGACCGGAAAGCTTTTTAAATTTTCTCACTACGGGGTTACTAAAGAAGGCTATATTGATTATGATCAGGTGCTGGCCGTTGTCAAAAAGGCCAAACCCAAAATAGTGGTTTGCGGCGCTACGGCATACCCGCGTATTATTGATTTCAAAAAATTTCGTGCTATTGCTGATAGTGTTGATGCGTTATTAATGGCGGATGTTTCTCATATTGCTGGTTTGATTGTTGGCGGCGTACATCCATCCCCTTTCCCCTATGTGGATATTGTGACGACGACCACGCACAAGACGTTGCGTGGTCCGCGTGGCGCAATCATTTTTACAAAAGAAAAAATCCAGAAAAATAAAGAGCTAACCGTAGCTGACGGGGTTGATAAGGCCATATTCCCGGGATTACAGGGCGGACCGCACATGCATACCATTGCTGCTATGGGTGTAGCTCTTGAAGAAGCCTTAACATCGGGTTTCCGTAAATACGCGGAGCGTGTCGTATCGAATGCTAATGTTTTGGCCGGGACACTGATCGATGAAGGTTTGCATCTCGTTACGAATGGCACGGACAATCACCTCATGCTGATTGACCTAACTCCCTTGGGGTGTACCGGCAAACAGGCGGCGGATATCCTGGAGAAGAACGGTATTATTGTGAACAAGAATATGATCCCGTACGACGTTCGTAAACCGTGGGATCCATCTGGTATCCGTTTGGGGACGCCGGCAGTTACAACACAGGGCATGCGGGAGAAGGATATGCGCGCGATTGCCAAGCGAATCAGCACGATCTTAAAGAGCGTCTGATATCCACAGAGATTTGCTTGTGTCAGCTCGATGAGCTGACTATAATGAACTCATACGGAATATATTCTTATCCACACGGAAACATTTGGTGAATTTTGGGATATGTTGGTATAATTTTTAGAGATATTTGCCGTTGATGAATGGGGTGTTGATATGTTTGACTTTATGGGCTATTTTCTGCTATTATTGCTTAGTTATTCTAGAGCTGTGATTTGCTGATATATTGGTGAAAATAGCGTGAAAATGGGCTATTTTGTGGGTTTACGCGAGCTGCTTACCTGTGTAGGTGTCTGACGTAGACCTATAAATGAAGGGACGTTGAAAACTAAATACAATGTTGCTTATGCTTGAAAGATATTATCATTTAGCTTTGTGTTTTGTTTACGAGTCCTATACAAGGGTCGAGATTTGAGATCATATGTGGATTATTTCATTGGTCGAATAAAATAAAAAATATTCTGTGTATGGTTAACCCTCTAGGACTCATCCGCTTAAGCGGAGTATAAGGTATTAACTTCTTTTATTTTGTCTGGTCTTATGACAAGACAACGTGAAAGAATTTGCCCTATTTAAGGGTTTATAAATTTATGAGTACGAGTGCAACCTTCAATGCGCGAGTAACAACTTTGAAGAAAGTGTTACCGATTGTCGCATTAGCAACAGCAATGTTGCTTGTCGCAGGGTTTTCATATCTTTCGGTTATTCACAAAGCCGAAGCTGCTGCAAAACCTTCTGACTTCGGATTAACAGAAGGCAACACGATTAGTGCTGCCGGTTCTGATGATCCTGATGTCTATATTATTAATGATTGGGGCTACAAGAGATTGTTTCTCAATCCTGTTATCTTTGGCTTCTATGGCCATCTTGGTGGTTTCGCCAATGTAAAGAGTGTTTCACCGTCAACTCGCGATGCTTTCGGCACTTCGGGTTTGTTCAGAAATTGTGAAACCAATGATCAAAAAGTCTATGGCGTAGAGACAACCGGTGAAGATACGGGTATCTTGCACTGGGTCAATACTTCAGGTGCTCAGGCCGTAGCCGATGATCCAAACTTCTTCAAGAAAGTTTTCTGTATTAATAACAATGAGTTCAATTGGTACTCACAGGGTTCAGCCTATACATCTGTAAACCAAGTACCAAATTATTCACGAACTCCAGGTAGTACACCAAATCCAACGGGTACTCCTTCAACGCCGCCTCCAGCATCTGGTACGGTTTCGTTGAGTCTTTCATCCCAAAACCCAGCTGCTTCTACTGTGACTAAGAATGCTCAAGATGTTACCTATCTAGCCTTTACGGCAAATGGTAGTAACACAACCTTGAATCAAGTCACTATAAAGCGCGGTGGTGCTGGTGCAACTGGTGATTTCTCGAATGTTTACATCTATGATGGTGCCCGCCGTGTCAGTTCAGGTAAGACATTATCGTCTTCAGACGGTACGGTGACATTCATCAATTTGAACATTCCTGTAAATGGTCCGCATGACATCCAGGTTGTGGCTGATATGGCTGGTTCTTCAGCAAATGGTGGTGACGTTAATAACCTATCATTAACTGATGCCCAGTTTTCATCAGGATCAGTGACTGGTCTACCAATTACTGGTAACAACGTTACTCTTTCTGGCTCTTCATCAGGAACAATTTCGTTGGATAAAGTTGGCTCACTTGCCAATCCAAACGTAGGAGCCAAGCAAGCTCAGATTACTGAGTTCAAGCTTACAGCTTCAACCGAAGCCGCTTCATTACGCCGTATCCAATTAATTCTTGGTGGTAGCGCAAAGCCTGGTGATCTTACTAATCTAACAATGAAGTCAGGTAGTAACTCATGGAATGGTACGATCGATAAAGATGGACATATCGTGTTTGATATGAGTTCTGCTCCACTTCTAATCAGCAAGGGCAATAATACGATCTTCAATGTATATGCTGATTTAGCTGGTAAGAAGAACGACACCATCCAGGTATACTTTGAACTCGCGGCTGATATATTTGCCGTTGGTGATCAGTATGGTTATGGTATGGCTGCTACAATTACAAATATTGACACAAGTAGTGAAGCATTCCAGCTTACATTACAAGGCGGTGTTCTAACCTTGGCTCAGGATAATTCCTTGACTTCCGCAACCATAGGTACAAATACAAGTGATACGTTGTTCTTGAAATACACGATGAACGCAATCACAGGTATCGAAGTACGTAAGACCAAACTCGTACTATGTAAAGATAATGCTGGTAACGGTACGTATGATAATAACTCAAACGGTTCTGGCTGGAATGACCTCAATGACATCAAAGTATCTGATGACAAAGGCAATATCCTCGTTGGTCCAGCTGATGGTTCTGCATTCACTGGTAATGACACTGATTCATGTCCGAATAGTGCTACCGGTGCTTCCAAGACCTTTACTGATGTCTTCGAATTGAAAGCCGGTGAGACTAAGAACATGAAGATTACCGGTGATGTTATGACATCTAATACCGGTAGTGGTGTTGATATTAGCTCAAATGATGTAATAAAGATCATCCTAAATAGTTATGGTGATTTGACTGGTACTAGTGGTGATGTAACTGCAATGAAGTACTCAGGTACCAATACTGCTGTTACTTCGTCTGATATCGTACCAAGTGCTGATATCTCAGGTCCGAATATGACCGTACAGTCTTCTACATTGACACTTGGTTTGTCAGGTAGTCCGATCAGTCAGACATATGTTCGAGGTACGACTGGCGTGAATGCTGTAGGCTTTACATTCCAAGCTGCTCAAGCCTCACCATTAAAGATTACTGATGTAACCTTATCCGGTTATGTTCGAGATAATACTTCTGACAATGGATTAGTAGAAAACGCTTGGAAACTTGGTGTCGGTACGAATGGTGATTCAAACTTGAAAGTGGGTAACCTCGTTCAGAGTGTATCACTGTATGAAGCTGAATCAGGAAAGTTGCTATCAAGTGGTCCTACAACGAACAACTTGAGTAATAGCACTGGTACAATCGTGTTCAATAGTCTTAACTGGGACATTCCTGGTGGCGCTACAAGAACATTGCTTGTTCGTACTAACCTTTCCTCAAATGCAACATCGGGTTCGAGTGATTTCGTAGCCTTCGATATTGCCGCGACGACCGACGTTACTGCATTGGATGGCAATAACAATACCATCAATCCTGGCAGTGCTACTCCAAACGGCACAACTTCGCCGACGAGAGTATTGACAGTTGCAAATAGCGGATCTGTAACAGTATCGCTTGCACCTGGTCCACAAAAACATGCTCTCTATTGGGGTCAAACAGGTGATGAAGTATCGCGCTTTACCTTCAATGCTACGAATGAAGGTCAATACATTGAGCGTTTGACACTTGCTTCCCTAGCTTCTGCATCCGGTACGGCAGCGACAACACCTAATAATGCCCGTGATACGATTAGGACAGTATATCTGACCTATACCAACAAGGCTGGTCAGGTGTTGACGTCAAGTCAGACCTTGACAAACGGTGCGTCAGCTAACTTCGGATTTACTGGCGATGCTCGTCCGTACATTCCAAAAGATAGTTCCACCGATATTGCTGCGAAGGTTGACATTAAGACAAAGAGTGATGGTCTTGGTAACTCTCAGAACAATGTAGCCATCAACCTCAGTCTTTCTGATACCTTCAATAATAGTTACACGGATGGTCTGAGATTAGTCGGTGAAGGTTCAGGTGCCATCATAGATGGGTCGTCAACTATTAATGATGTTGCAGCCCGTGACATGTATGTTTTCCGAGTCTTCCCGCAACTTACTCAGATTCCGGTTGCTTGTCCATGTAGCTTGACTGGTACGCCTGACGTATTCAAGTTTACTGTGACAGCGCAGGGATTGAATGATTCGTATCTGTTCTTCAATAACGTTGCAGCAGGTTCTGGATCAATCCAATTCATGACTATCGCTTCCGGTGAATGGTCAGCAACTGGTAGTACGACCTATGAAGTATATGGTCTTGATGACAATATCAAGTACGATAGTGGTACCTTATCTGGTGATGCCCGAGGTAATACTATATCTGTCTATCCACGTGCTTCATTGAGTTTTGCCTTCGCAAACAATACCCTTAAGATTCAAGGTGGTCAGTCTAAGAGCTTCCGCATTACATTAACTAATCCGAATACAAACTATTCGAAGACGGCTAATGGTACGAACGGTCGCGCTGCTGATTACTTCCAGTTGATCTTGAAGGATCAGTCCAGTACTATCAATTGGGTTGCTAATACAACCGGTTCCAGTACTGACTCGGATACTCAGTCTACAACTGGCGTTTTGAGAAGTCTGCCGTTGAATGGTTCAACCTTCCAACGCTAATGATGTGAGTACCCTTTTGTAACATGCTTTACTGCATAGTTACGAGAAACACCCCCGACATATGTCGGGGGTGTTTGGGTTTTTACGAACTACTGCTTTTCTGCTATCTTTAAGGGTATGCTGAAATATGCAAAAACAATCATTATTTCTCTGCTTTTGCTAGTTGGGGGCAGTCTATTTTTGCACAATTTACACTCGATCGATCAGGATATTGGACGCCATATTAAATTGGGTGAAATTATCCTGAAAACTCATACTGTACCAAAAACTAATCTCTTTTCTTTTACTGAGCCAAATTATCCTTTTATTAATCACCACTGGCTGAGTGAAGTCGTTCTGTATCTGTTGTTTATCAGTATTGGTCTGAAAGGCATTATTATTTTTAAGGCTGCGATTCTGTTAATTGCTTTCGCTTTGCTTCTGCATATCATCAGAAAAAATCAACTTTGGTCGATCATTGTAAGTACTCTGTTGTCGTTGTTTGTTTTTTTTGAACGTACCGACGTTCGTCCGGAAATGTTTAGCTTTTTATTTCTGGCTATTTTTTTATTTATTCTTTATCGTGTGCGATCTGGTGAGTCGAAATCATCGCTACTGTGGATTTTGCCATTGATCGAAGTCTTGTGGGTCAATATACACATCTATTTTGTTATAGGTATTTTTGTGTACGGATGTTTTATTGTTGAATATTTCTTTTTGAAGCGTTTACGTCCGATCCATATCATGTATGGCATAGTATTGCTTCTGGCAACACTCATTAATCCGAACGGTCTGACTCAAGCTTTGTATCCTTTTACTATTTTGCGTGATTATGGGTACGATGTCGTTGAAAATGGTTCTATCTTTCATCTTATCAACTATCTGCATGTGTGGCCGTTTCAGATCAAGATTTTCTGGCTATCTTTTGTAATACTCGTTGCTAGCTTTATCGCATCGTTTCGCACAATCAAACACAGAATTTTTCCCGCGTTACTTGCCATTGGCTTTTCGTATCTTGGTATGTCGATGTTACGCAATCTTGGTCTCTATGCGATAGCCACTGTACCGATACTATCTGATAATCTGAACTCGATTCCATGGCGTATTCGTTCCCGAACGGCTATTCGTATATTTCATGCCTCTGCTATAGCCTGTTTATGTCTTATCTCGTATACGATTGTCACCAATGCGTTTTATAAGACAATCAATACATCGAGTCGTTTTGGTCTTGCAATACCGCAAGCTTCAATGCGGGCGATCGATTTCGTAAAACAAAACCATTTACAAGGCAACCTCTTTAATAATTTCGATATCGGTAGTTTCCTTATATGGCAATTGTATCCGGATCAAAAGGTTTTTACCGATGGCAGGCCGGAAGCTTATCCGGTTTCGTTTTGGAAGGAAATATATAAGCCAATGCAGATGGACTATGCATTGTGGCAAAAAAAGAGCGTTGAGTATGGCATTAATTATGTATTTTTTAGTCATCGTGATCTGACTCCGTGGCATGATAATTTTCTGCAGCACATTGTACGAGATAAAGATTGGCCAATCGTTTTCTTTAATGAGGATATTGTCATTTTCGTTAGACGTACTAGTATAAATGAAGACGTGATTGGCCGTTATGCAATAACAAAGGACACGATTGCCAGCCGACTTGATAGTGTATTAGCCACGTTTGACACAAAAGATGATTTACAGTATAGAGATTTTGGACGCTTCTTGTATCGGATGGGATATTATGAAGCTTCTGCTTATGTCTATGATCATTTGGTGACGGCGCTCCCTGGCGATGCTTATGGGTATCAGGGTAAGGCTTATTCACTTGCGGGTATCGGCAGTCGCGAGGGTTATACTCGTGCCTTACCTATGGCGGAAAAAGCAATTGAGCTCGGTCTTGATACTGCTGATAACTATGTTCTTCTGGCGGTTATTCAAGGCAATCTTGGCGATAGAGAAGGAGCCCAGCAGGCGGCAGACAAAGCTTTTGCTCTCGATCCGACAAATGTTAATGCGATCGCAATCAAGAAACAACTTTTGAAACCATGATGTCATCGTACGAAATTAAGTCTTATATACGTTGTTTTCATTGCAAAGTAAACACACGAACCTATTAACAGCTCAACTATGCACAAAAAATATATAATTATTATTCTATGTTTGATTGGCGTCGGCGGTTTTGTGTTGCGATATTACTACGCAACACCCGCACTTGATACTGTTGTACCACGAGCCTCATTGATACCAAAAACAAGCCCTGGTACCAACACAGTATTTAATCATTTCTTTCATGTGCCTGATCATGTCTCTATGACCTTGTATGCCGATCATCTGACTGAACCGCGCGTCCTGGCTTTTGATGCCATGGGTCACACGATTGTCAGTAGTCCAAAGACCGGCCAGATTATTGCTCTTGTTGATGCTGATCATGATGGTTTTGCTGAGCAGCACGTTGTACTTTTGGATCATTTGCACCAACCTCATGGTGTGACGTTTTATACAAAAAATAATAAAGAGTATCTCTATGTTGCTGAAACAGAGCAAGTAACTCGGTACCTCTATGATTCCCAGACGCTCAAAGTGATCGGTCCAGCGGAGTTTATCGCTAAGTTACCGGCCGATGGCAAACACATTACACGGACACTGATGTTCGGCCCGAAACTGAGGACGCAATCGCTGGGTTCGAATTTAGGTATTAATGATACTAACGAAGATCGTTTGTATGTTTCTGTTGGTTCTTCCTGCGACGCTTGTGAAGAGGATATATTTAAACGCGCGGCGATATTGGAATCGGATGCCGAAGGTACATATCTTGCACAATTTGCGCGGGGTTTGCGGAACTCTATTTTCTTCACGTTTCACCCGAAAACTCATCAAATGTGGGCGACGGAAATGGGGCGGGATGGGTTAGGTGATACGTTGCCACCGGATGAAATTAATATAATCGAGTTCAATAAAGACTACGGATGGCCGCAATGTTACGGAAACCAAGTCAAAGATGTTACGTATACACCTACTGATGCAAAACAAGCATGTTCCGACACGGTGCCGGCAGCTATCGATCTACCGGCTCATGTAGCACCAATGGGCTTGGCGTTTATTCCGTCGGGTCAGTTGAGTGCATGGCCTCAGGATCGGCAGGATAATTTGCTGGTCGCTTATCACGGTTCCACAAATGCCAGTAAGAAAGTTGGCTACAAAATAGTTCGGTTTGTGTTGGATGATAAGGGGCGTGTGGTTCGTGCCGAAGACTTTATTAGTGGTTGGCTGCAGGGTAGTAAAGTACTAGGCAGACCCGTCGATCTCAAGATGCTGTCTGATGGAACACTGCTGGTCACTGATGATTATGCCGGCGTGGTGTATAAAATAACATACACACCATGACATCACGACTCTATGGTATCGGAATTGTGGCGATTATTGTTGTGGCGGTTGGCTTGGCGTACACCAGTATGCGGCACCTGTCAGTGACCTATGATGAGGTTGCACATATACCGGCTGGTTATGTTTATTGGGAGACCCATGATTTTCGATTGAATCCTCAGCATCCGCCGCTGATAAAATTATTGGCGGCTATACCACTCTTGTTTACGCACATTAATCTTGATCTCGAAGATCCTTCGTTTCATAATATCAATACAAATCAATGGCAATTCGGAAAGCGATTTTTTATGTTGAACGATACGGATCATGTTTTATTGTTGGCGAGACTGCCAATGCTTGGTATCTTTATCCTGTTGATTTATATTACCTATTGATGGGGATATGAAATGTTTGATCGGGCAACTGGACTCATTGCGGCATCTTTTGTGTGGTTATCG
>CAZHOA010000016.1:0-12276 GCA_964534385.1 uncultured Candidatus Saccharibacteria bacterium
GCGCGAATGTCCGGGTATGTGGAGTTTGAATTGAATGATTCGGATAGCGCTGGTGTGATGACTAGTGAACACAGCAGTGTTGAAATCACAGCGAGCGTACAGAAGAAAGAATGGTTGCCAGTTGTGTGGGAATATCCATTTGTCGGCGGGTCATACAAGAGAATGCTGCGCGTCCGTCATGAGCATGGTTTGGTGATTGCTGGATTGAACATTAAAAAGCTACAGCTCGAAAATACAATAATCGCAGAAGTTGAGCGGGAGCTTGTGTGGAATCGCGACCTGATTATTTCAGGCTCGGCCCGGATGTGGCTGACGGAAGCACAGCGTCAGGCCATTGAGGATCGAGTGCAGGCGTGCAAAGACAAAGCTGAGCAGCTTATCGATCAGACTGAAACCCTGGGCGATTTCCAGGTAGCCCTAGGTTGCTGGATGCTGGAGCATGCGTTGCGCGATGTGAATTGTGTTTCATTCGTACATGATTTTTGGACATTAACTGAGCAGACTGCTCATGATGATCGCTTTGCGTTGCTGGATAGATTCTTAGGTGAGCCGGATGTCGTAATGCCGCAGTATTGCCAGGCCAAATGCGTTGATCTTGATATGAATCGATTGCCGTTTTTCGCGGTACACAATCGCGACGGCTGGTTGGTACGCGATGAACTCACGTTGACTAGAGACGGGTTGAGGTTCGGAGATGTGGCATTGTCAGGAGATATTGATAGCGCACAAGCATTGGCTCGAGTTTTAGCTGAGCAGGGTATCGTCGCGAGCATTGTGCCTAAATTACTGCCTCTGATTGTGCAACTACGTCAGCTCGGCACTATATATCTGTCTGATCCGCCCTATCTGAATCAGACTATACAATTTGCAGATGCCTTGGGCATAGAACAGCATGAAATCGTATCCGTGCGTTTCGATCTGGCACGTATTCTCGAAAAAAGAATATGGAAAGCCCTGGTTCGAGATTTCCACGAACGATCTCACAGCAAAAACGATGCCAAACTGCTCAACCATTTTCAACACCATCCGACATTGTTCTTTCTTTGGGTACTTGGTGGCGAAGATTTAATTCAGAAAATCGCCGAATCGAGCGAGATGATGGTAACGACTCGAAAGGCATGAGAGGCGGTTGTGTGCCGAGCTTTTTACGGCAAAACTTGACAATACACCGCTAGCTGTTATAATTGGCCGGTCATTGTGACGATCTTGAGAAAAGGGAGTACCGGATAATGAATCTGATAGAGTTCTATGACGCGGTTCCTAAAAAAGTCGGCAAGGCAGTGATTAAAATGTCGCCTGGAGAATATACCAGAAGGGATGGGAATACCATTTGGGTTGCTGCAAATAGTCAAGGCACCTATGATTTTCGATTGCTGTGCAACGGTAATCAAATTCTTATAGCCGTAAATGATGGTTATAGTGATGCATATTTCGCTGGAACTGACGAACAGCCTTTCTGTGTAAGATTAAGCCTACCATTCGCGACATTTAGTAAGCTTATTGATGGCGAGGGCGAGGCGGCTTTCTATGAATATCTAAAGCCGGATCGTTTGCGTCACCTCGAAGATAAATACGGCATTAAGGCGCGACGCCAGGGCGATATATTCGCTTTTCCGATTCGAGATTACCAGATGCATCAGCTGGCTCAATTCTATGATCTTGCATTTGGGCCTTCGTATGTATTCACGGAAGAAACATTGTCCATATTCGGAACACGTCATACATTCGAAGGACTGCTGTTGCGTTATCAGGAGTCTAGATCGGCACATCCCCAACTTATCGTTGCCGAAGGATCTCTGATCGCTCCAGATCATGCGCCAATGCATATTAAGGAGCCGCACATTTTGTTCCAAACTGCGCATCTCAGCGATGCTCAGAATGCCGACTAACTAGTCCAAATAGTAGACTAACACGATTGCCGAGCTTACACCTCGGCTTTTTATTTTTTACTGAGCAAACCTGAATGAGCAAATGGTTATGTAGTTAAACCACATATGTTCGACCACATAAAAAGCCTGGCAATATACCAGGCTCGTAAGCCAAAATAAGTGGCGGATTATGACTGTTGCTCTTTTGTGCCGAACTCGGTTTTGAGATCTTTTATGATGGCCTGCAAAATCGGTAACATGACATAACTATCAATCGCGACCGTGTTGTCGGGCAATTGATGGTTGAATGTAAAGTCATCGGATTTTTCCCATGATCCATCCGCGCAAGCTCGACCAAGCCATGCTCTGCGACTGGCGAGGTGAAACATGAGCAAATTTAAACTTGGTTCGCCGTCAATGATTTCGTTCAGGATCGTCACAAGTTCCGATGGCGTGGTTTTGTCATTGGCAATTGTACTAAACACGGTGTCCAGAATCGCAGACACGGTGACCTGGTTGTTGGTCAAATGTTCGCGGCTATTGCCAATATTTTCCTGAAAAGTTTTGACATATTCCGGATGTAGCACGTCTTTATTACACGTGCCTTTAAGATGACTTATTTTTTTGCCATAGACTTGTTCGATAATTTCTATGGCTGTGTCGGATAATTCGCTGAGTTTGATACGGCTCAGCGGGTTTATCCAGATCGGCTCTCCGGATGGGTCAGTGAAGCATTCTCGGTCAGCTTCGCCTTCGGCGAATGCCTTAATGAGGCGATTCGGCCCGCCCACAAACGGATTTTTCCGGTCGTACAAATCATTCGTTTTACCCCTTTTCCACCCGACCCAGCACTTTTCCGAGTATCGGACGGAAAGTGTTCGAAAATCAAGGCCGAGTCTTTTTAAAAGTTCCCGGGCGCTTTCTTGGGTTTTTTCAGTCATTATATGCTCCTTTTATTAGGAATTTTCAATAAAAACGCTGGTTGAATTATATATAAATATAGGCATTTTGTCAAATTTTAACATTGACAAAATAGCATAAAATGTGATATAATATAGATAGAAAATAAGCAAAAAAAGAGGAGGAAAAAGCTATGATTGTTGATTCTGCCACGAGAGTGGAAGTCACGATCACGCGGCATGCCCAATGCGTCGTTTACTATAATGGCATATTCATGGGCATGTTCTGCAAAAGCTTTGGGTATTGGTACGTGCCGATGGGGCACGGCCGCGAAGCTTTTGTAACAAAAAGATTCCAGGACGCTCTTGAAGCGTACCTGATGATTAACCGGGAACCGTATTTTCACGCGCCCTGGACCGAGTACTGGATGTACATGTAAGGTCCGGGGCTTTACTCGTTTTTGACCTGGTTGCTTAGAGAGAATACGTAAACCTACTATCTCAAACCAAATCGGCGGAGGTCGACGAGCTCTGGCGAGGAGATACTGAGGCCAGTGACCGAGCGGAGAGCGAGGGAATACTCAGCTCAGTAGAGCGAACGTGCAGGCCTCAGTAGTCCATTAAAGAATTTGAGAGACGTCGCTGTGCGACGCGGGTCAAAAGGCTTCGCGAAGCTTTGGTTGAGTTGATGGAGACTCGTTATTGTGTTAAAGGCAAGGCATTATTGACCAAGCTGGTTATACTATAAATTAGCCAAAAATTGTCACGCATAGTATAATGACACAATGAAGAAAGCTCGATACGTAAAAATATTTTTTATGATACTTCTTTTTGTGACCCTCGGTTTGGTACTGGTGAGCGTCGGTTCACTGACACTAGGCACGCCATCCAACACTCGTAACTGGTCGCCTGACAATGCGATCTTGCCGTACGCTGACATCAACGGCAATTTTATTTCAATCCACAATATTCGTAATTTTCTCTATCGCAGCACGGATGACTACACGCCGCGATACTATGATAAGACATTTGACCTGAGTAAACTCAAGAAGATATACTATGTCGTCGAGCCATTTTCACCTGTTGGCGGCCCGGCGCATACATTTTTGACCTACGAGTTTGAAGGCCACAGTTTCGTGTCGATTTCTGTTGAGGTGCGGAAGCAGATCGGTGAGCAATATTCTATTGTGCGCAGTTTGTTCAAACCGTACGAGATCACCTATATCGTCGGTGATGAGAGCGATCTGATCAAGTTGCGCAGCAATTACCGCAAAGACAAAGTCTTCCTATATCCGTTGCGCGCCGAGCCTGCAGCGGCTCAGGCGTTGTTTCGTGATATGATCGAGCGCGTTAATCAATTACGCAATCATCCCGAGTTCTATAATCTGGCAACCAATACTTGCACCACGAATATCGTTAGTCATGTGAACAAGATCGTGCCGGGCAAAGTCCCGTTCAGTCTCTCGGTGCTCTTGCCGTCGTACTCTGATAAGTATGCCTATGATCTTGGACTGATCGATACTAATCTGCCCTTTGATCAGGCGCGCGCGCATTTTCAGATCAACAAACACGCTGAGATGTACGCCAACGATCCCAACTTTTCAGTTCGCATTCGCGAATTTGATAAGTAAGTTCTTGTTTTAGATTGAAGCCAGTGCGTTTGGCGTAGAATGACTAAGCTCGTCTCAATGAGGCATAATTCACCTTAGATCCTACAAAAATGACCTCATCCCCTTTCGCATCATATTGTACATCATGCTAGAAAATGACGAGGTTTTTATAAGAATCGTAGCGTGGACTCAACTATTTGAGTCATAGCGTAACGACTTCTTATAAAAACCGAGATCATTTTCAGAATGAGGGACATGGATGATGAGAAGGGGATAGAGTCATTGAGAGCCTGTAAAATTCTATATATGCAACAATCACAATCAAAAACTGAGTTAGCGACGTTTGCTGCCGGTTGTTTCTGGCAGGTTGAGGAAGTTTTTCGTACATTGCCGGGTGTGGTCGCCACGCAGGTCGGCTATACCGGCGGTGCCATGGATAATCCGACATACGAGCAGGTCTGTACTGACCGAACCGGGCACGCTGAGGCTGTCGAGATTGAGTATGATCCGTCATTGGTCAAGTACGAGGACTTACTCAAAATATTCTGGGAGAATCATGATCCTACGACGATGAATCGCCAGGGTCCTGATGTTGGTACGCAGTATCGTTCAGCTATCTTTTATCATACGCCTGAACAGAAGCGTCTGGCTGAGGCCTCGAAAGCCGAACTCGAAGAAGCTGACACCTATCATGCGGCCATTGTGACTCAGATCGTCCCAGCCGTACGATTTTACCGTGCCGAAGAATATCATCAACAATATCTGGCCAAACGCGGTGTAAAAGTCTGTCATTAGAGCCTCGTCTTCGAGCCTGATTCAAAAGCCTTGACTCGAGGCTTTTTTATTGTGTTCGTTCTACCGCCACGTT
Source organism: uncultured Candidatus Saccharibacteria bacterium (assembly GCA_964534385.1). GTDB lineage: Bacteria > Patescibacteriota > Minisyncoccia > 2-02-FULL-40-12 > IGHO2-01-FULL-4-A > CAYUQA01. The sequence continues at coordinate 5,246 of CAZHOA010000016.1, forward strand.
TCCTATTTTTATAACTCTGATGTGTATTTTTTGAGCCGAATATGGGTTAGCGGGTGGGCTCACAGACAATCTCTTGACTGTTCAAATAATCTATGCTAGCTTAGTCTTGTCCTGAAAAATCAAGAGTTTTTATAGATTGATAGCTCATTTATATATTATTAAGAAAGGAATTGAAGCGCATGGCCGACAGTCGGGATTCTCCAATTGATCCGCCTCAGATTCTCAGTGCTCTCCCGCGTTCACAGGATATTACATTGTCCTGGAGGAAACGCCGAGAGCAAAATATTGATGGTTTCCTGGTGTTTATAGGCACATCACCGACCGATATGCTGCCCTCGAAAAAGATACCAATTCGCGGTGAAGTAGAATACTACACTTTTGCCTTCGAACGTCTGTCAAATAACAGGACATACTATGTCGCTGTTATAAGCTATAGAGGGCGTCTGCTCAGTAAGCTGAGCGATGTGTGGCAGGTGATACCTAATACCCCAGTGGCACCGAGATCGAGTAAGAAGCATACCATGTCGTCTTCGGCCTTGACGCCGAATATGGTACGTATGTGTAATATTCATCTTGGTGTTGGCGCTGAGGCCTCATCGAGACCACCGGCGCAGCCTGATGCGTCACGGCCTTCTCTGTTGGAGCAGCCGGTCACACCCGTGCCCAAACCAAAACCCAAGCCGAAACCGAAGCTGCCCGAGCCGGTTCACATGCCTCCGCCTCCAGCTGATGGACGAGCGGCGACATGTCGGCAATGCGCGGATGCGGTACGTCATAATGCCGAGTTGCAGTTCTATGTATGTCAAGGCTGTAATCGACGCTATGTGCGTCGTCCGCATGATGGCGCCTTCTTGCAGGTGAGCGAGCTGCGCTATGGCGTGTGCTCGTGCTGTAATCCGCGATATGCGCTGTTTCCTGTTGCACCCGGTGCTTCAGTGCGGCGATGCATGTTCTCGGAGAAACAGTATATTGAGACTGATCGGGGACTGGTATTACTATCCAGTCTCGATTACGGGCTATGTACGTGCTGTACGCCGCCGAATGTTTTGATATTGAATTTGCAGAGTTTGGTGATCTGTTCAGTCCAGAAAGATCAGCTGTACATTCGTGACGGTGATCGGTATGTACTAAAACCGAAAGAGTTGCCGCCGGTCGTGGCGTTGCCCGATATCGGACAAGCTATAGCCGATCAGGCGGCTGAGATGGGTCCAAATGGGGTACTCATCAAGAAAAAGCGAGATCGTCGTTAGGAAGACTAGTAGTCTACATGCTCTATATTTTGCATGGTGGTCAACTAGTAAATATAACAATCAATTCCAAAAAAGAAGAAAAAGGAGAATTCACATGGATCCACAAAGTTTGAACCAGTCATCATCAGTGGGCACATCCGATCCGGAGTGTCTTTGTTGTCAGCCAGTAGCGCAGCCGTTGCTAAAAACCGAGCAACCTGATCAATGGCAGTGCTCTGTCACCGGCCGAGTCCACACATTCAGTGTTGAGGAGGGCAGGGTCAGACTAGCGAACAATCAGTCATCGCAAACTGCCGCTCGACATCGTCAGCAGCAACAGTCGCAGAGCAAACCACAAGGGGGGGATCGATTCCCGGACGCCCATGAGACGACTGATAGAAGAATTAATCCGAGTCAAGATACCTTCGGAAGACAATAAGCTATGAAGGCGGAGGCCTGATGCAACAACACAGGGGCGCGGATGTGTGGGACGTTGATGTAGAGCCGATTAAGAGCGTTATTGGCTGGGTTCGTCAACGTCCCGAGCTTTTATTGAGAGATGTGGAGCAGATGGCTGATCCACGTAATTTTCCTCACTGGTTTCTCGCTGTCGGCAATAATTCGTCCCACAAGTTCCTGTCATGTAGTAACTGCGAGGCTGGCGACTACATCGTGCCGTACGATGGCGCCTTTCGCTGTATCACTTGTGGCCGTGATAAAAGGGTCGGCTCAGACAGTGTTAGTCTGATATGGACGGGACCACTGCCTGTGTCAATTGCCGGCATGAACAAGATTATCGAATCGGCCAGGCTTGCCAATAATGGGACCGGGGTCCGCTATCTTGAAGCTTATGAGACCCTTTTGGTTCCGATGCGGGTGGTATATCCGACGAACTGGGATAACCAGTACCCGCTGGCATTTTATCCGGAGGCATTTTTCCGGAGTTTGATGGGCAACAAACAGCCGCAATTTGGCGGCAATAATCACTTACTGTCCGGATATCAGTTATGTATATCTCGCGGTGGCGGGTGGCGCAAGATGTCTATCTACGATGTGATACGTGATAGAATTGCGCCGCATGCGGTTGCGATGGTATATATGGCTGCAGGTCGGAAACCACCGGGCGGCTGGTTTTCGGATTAGTTGATAGCATATGGGGTTGGTTGGTTATGAAACTAATCAACCCCCTTTTCATTTTTTAATTATACTATGGTGGCTCAAGGGGTAGCTCGGGGCCATGATGGTATAACCCAGAAATGGATTGCTCGTTAATATTTTAAATTTAAAAGGAGGTCATTCAATGACCAGTGTTTACATTGCAGAAAGTGTCTGGAAGCAAGTTACGGCAGAAGTTGACCACTATGCGGGTGGCAGCGTAGCGAGGGAAAAAGGCGCTCGTTTGCCGTTCGTCCTACGTTTTCACTACCGTAGCCGCGAGTCGGCATTCTATACATTGTTTGGTTTTCAACGCAATGAAGAGTGCCGCAAACCTGCGTGGGCTATATTGGATATCGATGATATTGAATATTTTGTGGTGCCATATGTTTTTGTGCCACCGCGAAAATATTGTCGTCATGGTGCGGCACACGCGCGGTTTGAGTTCCGAAATGAACAGGAACTGCTTGAATTCCATCAGTTGTTTGCGGCCTGGAAAGAACCGATTCATCAGCAGTTTCCAACGCTTTTGGATATCGGCAATATTCATGCGCACCAATTCGCTCACAATACTACCTATCCTTCCGGTACCGATTATGGGAGAGTGTATGATGTTTGGCACCACCTCTATACAGAGAATGGTCTCAATACGGTACTCGAGATCATCGTCTGCCAATCCGCGGATTCGGGTGAGCGTTGGAAGGCATGCTGTTTTGCATTCGATCAGTATCAGAGAATCGTTGACTTAGGACCAGCCGAGATCGTACCCGATGATCATCCGGCAATTGCGAAGGTATTGCAATCGCCCTACGATCTTTCGAGTGACGGACGGCGATGGCAACGACGCCAGACGGCACGCTTGGAGCGCGTCTTTCCGGGTGCGATAGTGCAATTGAAACGTTTTTGGGGCTGGACAACCTGGCGAGTGACATACAATGAACGCATCGTCGATGTCTATCTGCCGCCGTCATATCCGAAGTGCGATTCTATTCTGTACAAACATGATGCAGCGCATGAGGCGAGCGTCGTGCAGGTATGGCCGAAACAAAACCCAGGCTTTTCTGTAGATTTGTGTCTGATAGCTCAACAATGCTTCGATAGTCCGGCACCGGTAGTACCGGAAGCTGTCGTTAGCGGACCAGTTGCTCACTAGAAAGGAGCTCTACTATGACAGATACTGTTTCAATGCGGGAACAATACTATTCGCGAGTCGTCCGAATTGTCGGCGATCATTTTACGGAAAAGGTGGCGCATATCATTAATGTGCCGTTCGTAAGTAGCGCCGTGGAATTGCTCGCTTCATGCGGTTTGCTGAAGTATAGTTTCTCAGACGTCAACACGGTTTCTGTATTTCACCGGTTAGTGTGGTCATTCCAGGCAGAACCCGAGTTTGAAGAGCAATTTTTCGCCTACTTGCGAAACAAGAATCAGTTTGAAGACCGATGGCAGTTTCTGTGCTGTACCGGCACCGTTCCGCAAGCAGATATTATTATCGGTGGCGGTTCGCTCGCAGATTGTCTCGAGGTCTATGCCGAAGCTCAGAAGCACAACGTACCAGGAATTTTCGGTATGTTGCGTGCAGATGGCAGTGCGGTTATCGGCTATGCCTTGCCTGGCGAGCTGTTCCCGTGGCTCGAAGAGTTAACAACAGGTGCCCAAAGCCCTTCCTGGGAACGGTACTATGATTGGCAGGATTTGAATAACCAAATTGCCAATATTGCCAAGGCGTTATTGTTGCGCGGTACGCCATTCCAGCGTGAAGATATTGAACGGCTGATTGGTGCAGGCAAGCGGACGTTATTTCTGCAGCATCCTTCGTGGCCGTGGGTTAATGCGTTCTTGGATTTACATAATTCGGCCGAGGATACGGCGTGGTTGCAGGAAAGTCTGGATACTGGCGGTCTTGCTGCGGTTGAGGATGTCGATTTCCGCGACAAAACTGTGCTCATTATCGGTCTCGGCAGCCTCGGCAGCTTGATTGCTGAGCATTTTGCACGTAAGCGCTCGAGTATTGTCGGTATTGATTTTAAAGAGGTTTCTCTTTTTAATCCTGTGCGGCAGATCTATGGCACGGAGCATGTCGGTATGCAAAAATCGATCGCTCTGTCGAAGATTCTGACGGACAAAATGAGCAGTCCCATGGTTGCAGGAGAAAAGAAAACATTCATCGGCTTTGACAAAGAAATTGAGAATTCTGAAGCCGGCGAAGCATTCATGGATATGATTATCAACGCGTACCATCCGGATCTGATCGTGTTGGCGACTGCGCATCCGTCCGAGGTTATGGTTACCGATCTGGCTCGACGGCGCGGGATTCCGCATATTGTGACAAAGTGCTATCCCCGCGCTCGCTGGTTTGAGATCACGGTTGTTGATCCGTTTGAAGGTCCGTGCTTCAGCTGTCTTCAGAGTCGTCTTTACACAGGAGCTGCAGCGTCGTTGACGGAAGAACAGATCGCAGCCTACACAACTGATGATACAGATCATATGCTGCAAGCCGAACCGGCGACGCGTATCGAGACTGGCCGTTGCGTCGATATTGCTGCGCGACTTGGTTCGCAACTGATGCAAGAGTACGAGGACCGCGCTCCGTGGTTTAATCGTATGCTGGAGGAGCAGCGGACCTGTCTTATTGGCGGCAATTATAGCGAATATCGTCAATCGGAACAGGGTGATGGCGAATGGACGTACGGTGTCGAAGTACCTGGCGCCGTGGCACTGTATGGCGTAAAGAATTTTCTTGGCTCGGAAACAGAAAAGACAGTAATATGTCGATACTGTGGCAGAGTCAATGATGTCGCTATACGTCGGGTTAATAAAAATACAACTGTATTATCGAATGAAATCTTGGAGGCGCTGTTACATGCTGACAACAAACCTTAAAGGGATTTTAAAGGAATCGGCAGATATTGCGTATGATCTCGGTATAGGCTCGTATACAACGTATCACATGCTCTTGGCGCTCATGCGCCGCGACGTGAACGTTCGTGATTTGCTCGAAGAAAAGGGCGTGAGTTTTAATGACCTTTTGCTCTATGCACCCCAAGGCGGTGTTCAGGAGCACAATATGAGTCAATACATCCAACGGGCTGAGGGTATCGCGGCAGTCAACAGAGTTCCTGTCCAGCCGATGCATCTGTTATTTTCACTGCTGTATATTGATCAGCCTCATGTCGCGGTCCATCAGGCCCACGCTGCAAATTTTCTGTCCGGCTGGTGCGATCTAAAGCACCTGAAGCAAGATATAATCAAGAGGGGCTGGCTGAATAAGCCAGTTCCGCCTGCTGAGCGAGGGAATCAGCCCAATCAGCCGAAGACATTGTTGGAAGAGTTCGGTGTCGATTTTACCAAGATGGCTCGAGAGGGCAAGATAAAGCCAGTGATTGGTCGCGATGGAGATATTGAAAAAGTTATTAAGATATTGGCGCGCAAGGATATGCGCTCAAGCTATGATGAAGCGATCAATAATCCGGTATTGCTTGGAGAACCCGGCGTGGGCAAGACAGCTATTGCCAAGGGTTTGGCATTGTGGATTGCCAGAGGTGATGAACGGGCTCGTGTGCTATCGGGGTACCGTATTATCTATGTGAATTTTGGTAATTTACAAGCCGGTACGGCGATTCGGGGTTCTTTTGAACAGCGTGTCAGGCAATTGCTTGAGGAATGCAAAGAGGCTCCGACGATATTATTCATTGACGAGATGCACATGATGATGGGGCTTGGTCAAACCACCGGTTCGCCCGGCATTGATCAGATCCTGAAACCGGTATTTGCTGAAGGGTTATCGGCCATTGGTGCTACGACAACCGAAGAATTTCGCCGTGATGTTGAACTGGCGAATAAAGCATTCTCTGAGCGCTGGATCCCGGTACCTATTGCTGAGCCGACGCCAGAGCATACGCTGGAGATTGTGAATGGTTCGCTCGATATGCTCGCGATGCGGCATCTGGTGCATATTCCGCCCGAGGTAGCCGAAGCCAGCGTGCGTCTGTCGCGCAAGTTTATCGGTACCGTGGCCTCGCCTCGGCGTGAAATTGAAAATGTTCTCAACGGCATTGGTCCTGAATTGAAACTAGAGAGACCGCCGCGTCTGGTGGCCGAAGAAGCCGATGTTATCAAAGTCATATCCCAGATAACGGGTATGCCGTTGCAGATGGCAGACAATGAACGGGAGCGCGTATTGAATGCGTTTCCCATTTTGACGCAACATGTATTGCATCAGGATAACGCCAACATGCGAGTGGCTAATCTGCTCATACGTGCCAAAAGTGGCATGAGCAATCCTGACAAACCGCACGTCATGATGTTCTTGGGACCGACGGGCGTTGGTAAGACAGAACTGGCTAAGCAATTGGCGGAACAGTTTATGTACGGTCTCATGTTTCGTCTCGATATGACGGAATTTGCCGAACCGCATACGATCAGCAAGCTATTGGGTTCGCCGGCCGGATATGTCGGTTATGATAATTTACCGATTTTAACGGAAAAATTACGGACGCTTGGCATGGGGGTCGGGCTGTTCGATGAGATCGAGAAGGCGCATGATGTGATTCACAAGGCGTTCTATAGCCTGTTTGATGAAGGCCGTATCGAAGATCGGCGCGGTCGGGTTGGTAATGCTAAGAATTTCATTTTTATCATGACATC
>CAZHOA010000017.1:0-12234 GCA_964534385.1 uncultured Candidatus Saccharibacteria bacterium
GTGCGTCTCGCGGCTATAATTCTCCTGCATACCGCGTTGGGATCGGGGTTGGGAGACAATGCCGACTTTAAAAATACTGTGCGCCGTTTGAATGCCGATCTCCTGTTGTAATTGGTTGAATAATTTCTGGCCTTCGATCTTGTACTCTACCAACGGATCGTGCTGACCATAGGCGCGCAATCTGACCGAATCACGCAAATACTCCATTTGATCAAGATGATCAACCCATAGTTCATCGATCACACGGAGGAGTAGAGCTTTCTCCAGATTACGCATCGCCTCCGGTGTCATGTCTGATTCTCGTTGAGTGTAGATTGTGTCCAGAAAATCATAGAGAGAACGCTGGAGTTTTTCATGACTCTGATCCGCTATAGCCTCAACTATCGCCTGTGTCGCATCACTACCAGCAGTAATCTCACGAAATCCGTCTATGATTTCTTTCTGATTCCACACTTCTCCTGTTGTCCCAGCATGAGCAGCAATTAATGCATCAATTTCCTGATAAAGATACTGCATGACACGATCCCTGAGATCAGATCCGTTTAAAATATCCCGTCGCAATGCATATATCGCCTCGCGATGACGATTCATGACGTCGTCGTATTCCAAAACATACTTGCGGATGTCGAAGTTGTGACCTTCGATCTTGGTTTGAGCCTGTTCGATAGCGCTACCAACGAAGCGATTCTCAATGACGTCCTCTTCGGCAACACCCAGGCGATCCATGAGACTTCTCAAGCGATCTCCGCCAAAGATTTTGACAACATCATCATCGGTCGAGATAAAAAACTGCGACGAGCCTGGATCACCCTGACGCCCAGACCGACCGCGGAGCTGATTGTCAATGCGACGCGCTTCGTGACGTTCGGTACCTATAATATGCAAGCCGCCGGCTTCACGGACACGAGCTGTGTTCTCTGGACTACTCGGATTGCCGCCAAGAATAATATCAACGCCGCGGCCGGCCATGTTGGTGGCAACCGTAACAGCACCAGCCTGTCCGGCTTGTGCTATAATCTCACCCTCTTGCTCATGATTTTTGGCATTTAATACTTTGTGCGGAATGCCTTCGCGTTGCAAATACATCGAGAGCATTTCGTTCTTCGTGATCGAAACTGTTCCGACGAGAACGGGCTGACCTTTCATGTGGCGTTCCTTGATCTCTGTGACCAGTGCTCGCATTTTGCCATGTTCGGTTTTGTAAATCCGATCGGTCATGTCTTTACGGATGTTTTGCTGGTTGGTAGGTATGCTGACAACATCGAGCTTGTAGGCTTTGTGAAATTCTTCGGCCGATGTCTGCGCTGTTCCGGTCATGCCAGATAATTTTTTGTACAAACGAAAATAGTTTTGAAATGTGATCGTTGCCAGTGTCTTGGATTCTTTTTTGACATAGACGCCTTCTTTGGCCTCAACCGCTTGATGCAAACCGCCCGACCAACGACGTCCGGGCATCAAGCGACCGGTAAATTCATCAACGATCACTACTTCGCCTTTTTGCACGACATAATCCGTGTCACGATGAAACAATACATTGGCCTTGAGCGCTTGCTCAAGATGATGCACATACCGCACGCCGCCCTCTTCATAAATATTGGTAATATTGAGAAGGTGCTCGACCTTCTCAATACCGGCCTCGGTAATCGAAACTGTCTTTAACTTGGGATCAACCTCATAATCAACGTGTTCGTTGAGCCGTGGCACGATCGACGCAAAACGCTGATACAGATCCGTCGAGTCGGTATCGGGTGCCGAGATGATCAATGGCGTACGAGCTTCGTCAATTAAAATCGAGTCAATCTCGTCGACGATGGCGTAGGCGTGGCCTTTGACTTGGACCATATCGTCAGCACTGAACACCATATTGTCGCGCAGATAATCAAAGCCGAATTCATTGTTGGTGCCATACGTGATATCGGCGGCATACGCTTCGCGTCGACTGACCGGGCGAAGAAAATCATGCACCACATGAAAACCCCCAGTCGCGTCGACTTCTTTTTCTAATATCTCTTCTTTATCTTTACTGATATGTTCCGGGTCATACACGTAGCTTGATTCGTGATTAATGCAAGCAACTGAAAGTCCCAATGCGTGATAAATCTGTCCCATCCAAACAGCATCGCGACGAGCCAAATAGTCATTGACAGTAATAACATGCACCCCTTGTCCGGGCAATGCATTAAGATACGCCGGCAGCGTGGCAGCTAAGGTCTTGCCTTCACCCGTTTTCATTTCAGCAATTTTGCCTTGATGCAATACGATACCGCCGATCATTTGGACATCAAAGTGGCGTTTATTCAATGTGCGCTGTGAGGCCTCGCGCACCAGAGCAAACGCTTCCGGTAATATATCGTCCAAGCTGGCACCGTCCTGAATACGATTTTTAAATTCCTGAGTTTTTGATCGAATCTGTTCCAACGACAAAGACTGGAACGATGGTTCCAGGTCATTAATAGTCGCTACTATTGATCGCAAACGGTCAACAGTTCGTTTATTGGCGTCACCAAAAATTGTAGAAAAAAATCCCATGGTAGTGTATACGGCAAGGTACGTTATGACTCCTTGCGGGCACGGCGGCGTTCACTGAGCTTTTTTTCTTTGTGCTTTTTTAACTGCGTGGCGAGTTCATCATGAACCAGATCAAGCGCAGCATACATATCTTCATGATCAGCGGTGGCACGCAAGAGGACGTCGCCGAGATACATATTAGCTTCGGCCGAAAAGAACGGACCGCTGTGATGATGAAGTGAAGGCTTGCCTATTTCTACATGTATCCTGGCACTCGAGCTATCGTGCTCATGGATAAAATGCTGCAACGGTTCCATTTTTTTGTGGATTGCATTAAAGATCGCGTCGGTTAGGTCGATATTGGTTGTTTTGATGTCGATTTGCATAGTAAATAAAAACATTGTATCACACGGACATAGAATAACAACCCCGTTGCGGGGTTGTTATATCGACTTACGGGCAGCTTATTTCCTTTTCTTCTTCGCCACTTTCTTTGCTGCTGGTTTCTTCGTTGACTTCTTTTTCATTTTCATACGTACGTGTGAGTAGTAGCGCGTACTACATAAAAATATATTTTATATACATGGCGCTATTCCCTATTAACTGTCAATAATAAAATGATAGACGACCTACTATCACGATGCTAAATATTTTTTCAAAACACACAAGAATTTTTATTCCTCTGCGTCTCTCTATTTCAGTATAGAAGCATTGCCACAACAAAAGAATGTTGATAACTCTCGATGAGCGAATTCTATATTTTTGCAGTGAAAAGAAAATGAATTATAAAATTAAAAAGCTTCGGCAAGGCGAAGCAAGAAAACAAGGTTTAAGAATTTAAGAGCTAAGCTGCCCTGTGAGTATCGCAGAAGCGTAACTAAGGCCAAACTCATAATTGACGAACCATTCGTAATCCGAACGCCACTCGCTCCTATCATAAAACAAACAGCGAACAGCTAGACCACCATATAAGCGAAAATAGATAGTGCCCCAAAAGAGTATGTATCTTTTTTCTCCACGTTCACTTAGTTTCCAGTATTCAGGTATTAAGTCCTGATGATCTAAGAGGTAATCAAGGACATTGGCAGGTAGAACTGGATAGTGATTTTCATGTAATATATCTTTTAAGTTATGCCCCTGGATATATCTGCGCGCCAGCTGTGGCTCTGCAAGATAGAGATTAATACTATTCGGATCAAACCGCCACATTCCTCTGGCTCGGCTCGCGATTTGATCTTCAGGGTCTATTGACCAGCGCTCGGGTATGAATGGTTCAGCATCCAGATCAATAACGTGTTCCATTGGATATCGAATATTCTGTAATATAGGTCCTGGCTGATCATTATACCTACTCAAGATAGCCTGCAAAGCATTGCGATCTAAACGGCCTGTGTTGATTAACTCAAAAAGACGTTTTATCTGAGCATGGGTTGGGGCCGGGTCTTCAATGAGATCAGGATTGGCAACCATGAGTTACCTCCGGTGATGTAAAATTAACTTGTCCGAGTCTAGCATTAGGATGGCGGAAATGTCAATGGAGCATCAACTAATACGATCGTTGCTCGCGAGTGTTGAAGAAAAATATAGAATGGAGGTCAGCAGGTTGAGCAACTCTTCTCAAAACGGCCGTATCTTCGCCGGTCGTTTCCATTTTATAAATAACACCATCGTGCGTTTCGCCATTGGTGTAATACCACGATGTTGTAAATGCATCACGGACTGTCGGCGTGACCTTTTTGACTGCCGCAAAACAACCGCGCTTTCCTAGGTGTCCGTACTGCAAACAGATCTTGGGACTCAATACCAAACGCTTGTAGCCATATTCATTGACAATGTAAATGTTATTATCGCCTTCGGCTCTGATGAAATCGCCTTCCTTCAAACCGAATTGTCCGGGATGCACCGCAGCTGGCGTAATGGGCGATGGTGTCGGAGCTGGCGACTGATACGATGATGAAGCCGGATTAATAATAGTCGGCGATAAAGCGGGCACTGTTGTGACATCAACCCGTTCCATACGCATCGTCAAACGGACTGGTTCCTCATTCCCCGAAAAACCGGCCAAACGATCTTTTTTGAATGGCATTAGGACAACGCGATTGATTGTTGTGCCGGCATCTTTGATATACAAAACGCTACTATCAGCATTTGGCGCGAACGTATATAATTGCACCGTTCCGTCGTTGGAGAACACAAGATATGGTAGCGAGAAACTGGTCAATGAAGGTGATGACAGGCTAATTTTGATGGCTGAATTTTTCCCGGGAAGGATCGGATTAATATCATACCAATGCTGCTGCCAATCCTTGATACTGTCGCTGGCCAGAAAGATCACATCATCGCCAAAATTACTGAATGTCCGAGTCGGGCTGACGTGCAATGATTTTAAGTAGTCTTGAGCGTAACCGTACAATGGATTGATCGTTGTACTATTCAAAATATTGGCCACCATCCAATCCACAAATATATCTTGAAATGTTTGTTTGTAGCCATTCGCTGCTAAAGCAGCATTGAGACTGTTAATACCAGCCAGGTTATTTTTTGTGGTATCAGCAATGACTTTTGGCAAAAAATGATGCCCCAAATATACTCCGAACAAAGCGATCTGGCCATAATCATCCGTCTGGTTGCGCCATTCGGTAATACTATCGGATGGATTATTGAGAAACGCCTGTTCGCGTCGTTCAAGGTTCGATCCAACCAACGGCTCGTTATATCCCAATAGATCAACGGCATATTCTGACCGGAATTCATTCAGCCACACGTCATCATCAACTTTTTGAATTAAATCTTTTTGATTAAAGCTAATCATATGCTGAAATTCGTGTGTTAAAAATGACTCAATACGCCGCGTGTCGTTTAAGACGCCAATATTGAGGAAAATAATTTCGCGTTCGTTGGAACTCGGTTCTTTGGTCCGTGCTACTTCATTGGCTGTGTCATAATATCCGCCGGCATACTCAACCAGCGGCGTCAGGACAATCGTAATACGCGGATCGTTATCGATGCCCGGATTTGGTTCGGCGCCAAAAAATTGCGTTTCGGTGGGATAGATCCGATTATCGAATTCGTTGGCCAAAACCTGAGCCTGATTGATGATCTGGTTCTGGAATGCCGTATCAGTACTATTCCAATATTCATCCTCCACATATATATAGGCCTTTTGCGAAACAATTCTCAAGGTCGCGTGTACCTGTGTCCTTTGTCGATTATCGTATTGAGACGAAACAAAAAAAGACCTGTTCTCCAAAAGAGTATCAGCTCGTACGACGCGAACGTGACCATATAGCACTAGAACACTCAACAACACAAAAAAGCCTTTTTTCATGGAATGACAAAAGATTAAACCTGCACTTACCCTATTATACTATCCTCCGAACCTATCTCAAAAACGATGAAGCTCTATTTCTTTGCAGTCTTTTTCTTCGTTGTTTTGGAAGATTCCGACTGGTGTACTCGAATCGGTTTGCGTTTATCAACAACAATCTGTTTATCATGGAGACTAACATCTTTGACTGTCAAGCCTTGCCATTCGAGCAAATGCTTATTGTAATCAGCAATACTCTTTAACACAGCTGTGGCTTTTTTGAGTGATGTGCTGAGGTGTGGATCCGCTTGTTTATGTGCCGCCATTTTCTCACGCATGGTATCGACGAAATGAATAAAGGCGCTCATATCCTTCGGAAAACAGTAGCCGCCGGCGCCACAGTAGTTGCCGTGTTCGACGTTCAGCCACGCCGGGCCGATACGCGGGTCAGCCGACAGTGCTTCACGAATATTTTGGTATTGAACTGGTGCCTGTATCTTCTGTGAGCTTAAATCCAAATCGAGTGCATGACAGACATCAGCCAACATATTGCCGTAGATTACTTTGATATAGCCGAAAACATTGCTGGCATACTTCGTTAATTCAGCTTCGCTGGCGCTCATGTCTTTTTTTGTATAGTCGCTTGACCAGGGACGCTCAAATGGCGCTCGTGGCAATAAGGCCAAAATCTCTCTGATGCCATTGGCACTTTGTACGGTATGGCCCAAAATCTGCCGATCTGGTTTGATATAATCAAGCCAGTACTGCGATTCGGTCAAAAATTCAGGATTAAAAATAAACTTTTTGGTGCTATACTTCTTTTGGAAACGCTCGACAGTACCGGGTGTAATCGTGGACTTGATCACCACAATCTTGCTGTCATTGATCATTTTGACTGCTGACTCGACAATTGATAGATCACATTGACCGTCGATCCCGACTGGAGTTGGCACCGCAATGAACACAACATCTGCCTTGTTAATATCATCATGAAAATTTTTGGCCGGATCGCTGTCGTAGCAGAAAAGATCTTCGCCCATGACATATCCTTGATGTTCTTCAAACCAACGCTTGATCGGCTCACCGACCATGCCGACACCGATCAAACCGACTTTTAATCGTTCGCTGGACATAATTATATATTTATTGTATTATTAGCTTATGGGAAACGTCCGAAAATTCCTTTTATTCCTGGGCGACATCGTGATCCTGTATTTGTCGCTGTCTTTTACTATGTTTGTTCGCTATGGCAACCGAGCTACCGAGCAGCACATCCTGGCGATCCATATCCTGCCTTTCTCGATTCTCTTCGCCATCTGGGTCCTGGTATCGTACATTGCCAATCTGTATGACTTCAGCATCGCCAAGAATAATATCGATTTTTACTCACAACTATTATACACATTCATTGCTAACACGCTCATCGCTGTGTTGTTTTTCTATTTCATTCCGTTTTTTGGCATCACACCCAAAACAAATCTGTTCATCTTTCTCGGTTTCGCCAGCACTATGACGGTCGCCTGGCGGTACTATTTCAATACTGTTTTAGCTCGAACCGGTTTTAAAAATCATATCTTAATCATAGGCAGAAATCAACAATCAGAGGAATTGGCAACATTGATTAACGGCAATCCGCAGCTTGGCTATCGCGTTACCGAAATTATCTCGACCGAACAGGCGTTAGACACTGCGCATCTGGTCGCCGCCATACAGCAAAGAAAAATTAAAAGGATTATCCTCAGCACAAGCGCCTACAAAACACCTGAACATATTGACGCCTTGTTTGCCTTATTGCGAAAAAACGTAGAGTTTATCACGCTGTCAGATTTCTTTGAGCGCCTCACCGGTAAAGTACCACTGGATGCGATTGATCAGATCTGGTTTCTGGAGAATCTTTCCGGTTATCAAAAGCGATTTTATGAAATGATAAAACGCACCATTGATTTTATCCTGGCGACGTTGATCGGTCTCATCACCATACCGTTTTCGCTTTTGGTCATGCTCGCTATCAAACTCGACTCCGCAGGTCCTATTTTCTATAGACAAATCCGTATCGGTCAGGACGGCAAACTATTCACCGTAGTCAAACTCAGAACAATGTTTCAAGACAGCGAACAAAAAACCGGTGCCGTTTGGCCGGCTGAAAATGACGCGCGCACAACGCGTATCGGGAGATTTTTGCGTCGTAGTCGGATTGATGAGTTACCGCAGATTTGGAATGTCATTCGCGGCGATATGTCATTCGTCGGTCCGCGACCGGAACGTCCGGAATTTTTAAATAATCTCAAACAAGAGATTCCATTTTATGAAGAACGCTACCTCGTCAAACCAGGCTTGACCGGCTGGGCTCAAATCAAATTCAAACTTGATTTCCGCGGCGGACTGACCGTGCATGACACAAAGCAAAAATTAAAATACGATCTCTACTATATCAAGCACCGTTCATTTCTGTTTGACCTCGGCATTATGCTCAAAACCATCAACATCATCCTGAAAAAACTCACAGGATAAAAGTTGTTCAATCTCGAATAGTTGACTAAAACTATAGCTGAAAAGGTTTGACATGGAATTGCTGGTACGATAGACTCAAGTTCATGAAAAAGGCTTTGATTACCGGCGTGACTGGACAAGATGGTTCATACTTGGCTGAGTTTTTGTTGAACAAGGGCTATCGTGTTCATGGCATCATGCGTCGCGCGGCTATTGAACATTACAATGACCGCATTTCCCGTATTCACCATCTGATCGGCAAAAAAAACTTTAGTATTCATGCCGCGTCGCTGGAAAATTATCCAAGTATCTGCCACATTCTCGGACAAATCAAACCGGACGAAATTTATCATTTGGCCGCTCAGAGTTTCGTATCATACTCATTTGAAGACGGACATTCAACAATGGGAACAAATGTTTCCGGCACGCATTTTCTGCTATCAGCCGCACAGCAGTTTGTGCCAAAAGTCAAATTCTATTTTGCCGGCTCCAGTGAAATGTTCGGCAAGGTAGTCGAAACGCCGCAGACCGAAACAACACCGTTTCACCCTCGATCACCGTACGGCATCTCAAAAGTAACCGGCTACAACCTCACGCGGTACTATCGCGAGCACAAAGATTTCAATATGTTTGCCGTCTCGGGCATTTTATTCAACCATGAGTCGCCTCGTCGTGGCATTGAATTCGTCACACGGAAAATTACGCATACAGCGGCGCTCATCAAACATGGGCTCGCTAAACAACTGGTACTGGGCAATCCATCAGCCCAGCGCGATTGGGGTTATGCTAAGGAATACGTTGAAGGAATGTGGCTGATGCTACAACAAAAGAAACCTGATGATTATGTTGTAGCGACTGGAGAAACTCATACCGTTGAAGAATTTGCCGAAACGGCGTTTAAAATTCTTGATCTCGATCCCAAAAAATATGTTACCTATAACGACACCCGCTACGTAAGGCCGGCTGAAGTTGATTTACTTATTGGCGATCCCAGTAAAGCTAAAAAAATATTGTCGTGGCAACCAAAAACGACATTCAAAAACCTCGTCCGCATTATGGTAATGGCGGATTTGAAATCGATAGCCCAGAAGCAATCCCCGAAAAAAGCCAACTAACAGAAGGACTGTATCCTAGGCCGAGAGTCACCTATAGCTACAACGATCTGCCGATGCTTCTGACGAATGTTGACGCATCCTTTTCAAACGCCGGATCAATACGTACAGCAGCGCGTGCTTGCTCGACAGCCAAGCCGAGCTTGCCTATTTTGGCATAAGCTGCCGCCAAAGAAGCATGATATTGAGCATTGTCCGGTTTGATGTCAACTAATTTCTCATAGGCTAGCACGACATCCGCATTATCACCCTCTTTGTTGAGGATATTGACCAATCGCAAATACTCATTTTCACTGGCTATATAATTTTGGCGTAAAGCAATCTTCAGATACTGGGAACCCTCGCTCACATTTCCCGATTCCAACAAACTACTTCCAAGATACCAATTCGAAACGGGAGCGTTTGGATTCAACGCCACAGCCTGTCGGAAATATTTAACACCGTTGACATAGTCTTTTTTGTTTAAATACGCCTGCGCTATTTCAAAATATGTCCTAACAAATGTCGGCGATATACGTAATGCTTTCATTGAGTACTCAAGTGCCTCGTCATTGTGCGCTGACTTTGGATCGTCTTTACCCAATAAAATATTAAGTCTGCTGACATAGAGCAACGGCACGTAGTCGTCCGGATGATGTAGCGCTAAATCTTTTTCTCGGGTAATCGCGTCCTGGAGCGCTTCTCGTAACTCGGGGGTTTGAGTACCACCGCTTTTTTCAATAATATACTGAGCATAACGATTGACTATTTCATAATGGATAGAGAGATTATATCCCAGTGCTTCTTTGTATTTTGCTAGTGCAACATCCTGCTTGTTCTCCCACCCGGCCACGATAGCTCGGGTTGTTGCATAATTTGCATAGACAGGCACTATGTTAAACGAATATATCAACCATCCCGCGACAACAGCCGCTACAATACCAGCAGAGTATGCAAGGCTTTTATTAGTGCGAGGCTGTGGAGACGCAAGTGTCTGATCGCCATAGAGGATGATGTATATCATGCCGTACGTTGTAAAAAAGACAAGATAGTTGGCCGCGGTATCAAAGATAAAGAAATTATGGATCATGTAGACCACCAATGCGGTAGTCAGTCCGATACACCACAGTAAACGATCCTGATCTTCGGGAGTACGATTCTTGGTTTGTCTGATCTTGTGTATCACATTCATCATGGCATACAACGGATAGAATAAGAGCAGCAGATACCCAAGCTCACCAATCACACCCATGGTCACTAAAACTTCGATAAACATATTGTGAGCCCGATCAAAGAGTGTTTCCGAATTGGGTGTCACGAAGTGCTTGGGATTGAAGTGGCGGGAAAAGGGAATATCAAAATTTTCCGGACCATAACCGACGGCAACTGATTTGAAGCTATCTTTCCAGCCTTCGAGCCCCGAACGCCAGGTCCAGCTGCGCGTTTGAACCGTATAGCTATTAACAGAAAAATCAGAATAGCGGGATAGGTAGGAATTGCTTTTAACAAATTCCGTATTGCGAAACGTTACCAGAAGACCGAGCACAATCGCGCTCACTATTAAGACTAAAAACGCACTCCGTTTGACCCAACGAATTTTGAAGATAAATCCGTAAGCAACCAGGAAAAGCAAAACACCCACAAAAAGTCCCAACACCGAACCGCGGATACCGCTCAAAATAACAGCCAAAGAATCCAACAGAAAGACACTGCCGTAAAAATATCTGCCCGCAACAGTCGTCTGGCGGCGAAATAGCAGAATTAAGGCCCAGAAAATATTTAACAATTCATAGCCGGCGAATAACGCCGCGTTGCCGATCGTGCCGAAAATTTTGTTGCGGCCACCTGATCCGATAACCCACTGGGCGTCTGTCTTCTGTAAAAATCCGTAAAAAGTTGACAGCAAGCCGACGAATAGGGACACGCGCAAAAGATCGATCCAATCCTGCTTTGTCCGCAGGACACTTAGCATTATCAAAAAGAATATCCAAAAATGCAAAAAGCTGTAAAAGCCCCCCATGCGCTCGAGCGTGCCCCAAAAACTCACAGAGACATCAACACCCAAAAAAGTCGTCAAGCCATAAAGAGCAGTAAAAAGAGTGCTAATCCAAAGTATCATCGTGCGTTTCGGCAGATAGCGATAATCCAAAAGCAGAAGCACTACGTACAATACCGCCATAGCCTCCACACCGCTGCGAAACACAACGATTTTACCAAAATGGAATGGCGACAGAAATTGCGAAAAAATAATCAACGGCATAAATGCCATGGCATAGATCGCCCAACGCAAAAGCCGGGCGATGACTGGCAGACGCTGCTGGTTGTGCTGTTTATTCATAAAGAATCAGGATGTCTGCGGACTAATATGTTCATGATACCACTCAATGGTATTTTTGAGACCAACATCAAATGTCGTGGATGCTTTAAAGCCAAATTCCTTGTGGGCACGGGCTACATCCAAAATACGGCGCGGTTGTCCATCGGGTTTTTTGGCATCCCATCGTATTGTACCTTGGAAGCCCATAAGAACACAAAGTTTGCCGATCAGATCTTTAATGGAAATCTCCATGCCTGATCCGATATTCACCGGTTCGGATTTGTTGTAGTGTTGGGTTGCCAGCACAATGGCCCGAGCCGCGTCTTCTACATACAGAAATTCTCGGGTGGCGCTGCCGGTACCCCAGACGTCCAAATATTTTTTCTTTTGTTTTTTGGCAAGAGCGATCTTGTGAATTAATGCCGGCAGCACATGCGAACGCTGCGGATCAAAGGTATCGCCAGGACCATAGAGGTTGACGGGCAACAGATAGATAGCATTAAAATCATACTGGGCACGAT
>CAZHOA010000018.1:0-12200 GCA_964534385.1 uncultured Candidatus Saccharibacteria bacterium
TATGCTCTGAACATAAAAACCGGATCGCGATCCGGTTTTTATGTTCAGAGCATACTACTCATCTACGGTGAGTCAGCCGAGGTCACTCTAAATTGCAACGTGTTATCACTATCTAAGCCATTCTGCGTAGTTACCGAAACCGGATATGATAGAGCACGAACAGGATTCGACGCGATCTCACACGGCGGATGGACATAGGCACATGGTGGCGAGAGATAGGCCGGTACCCGGACTGTTATTTGTGTCCCGTTATTTTGTGCGTCCTCATGGATGAGAACGCCAGAGCCGAAATGGACCGTATTGTCGTGTTCTCCGAAGCCAGAGCCTTTGATTATGAATTGTGAACCAACCGCGCCGCTCGTTGGCATTAACACGTCGAGATGAGGTTTGTTGCCATTCGTTGATGGCGAGAAGGCCACTAGTTGAAGGTTGTTATTCTCATTTGATTCACTAATTTTGTTATCTGGATCAACTCGTACCGAAATAGTTTGTCTGCCTGGCGATGTGATGTTGGCGGGTGTCAAAAATGTAAATGACTGCGTAGCACCGGGTTGTAAACTGAAGCTGGTATTCGGTAAACCACTCAAAATCTTGCTATCGGATATTTGTAGAATACTAAATGCTTTTGATGAACGTGCCGTACCTTTGCCTATATTTTTAATCGTAACGGTGCCGCTAAGCGGTTGCCCTACTGATAGAAGATTGAGCTTGACTTTGTCGATCACCAGATCAGGTTTATTGCCGGTGATGATAAAGCTCTGATCGCTGGAATCTATCTCTTCGTTTTGTTTAAGGTTCGCGACTACAACGGTACCTGAAATATTTTTAAGTACCTGGACTTTGCATTGTTGGTCACCGCTGCCTTGTGGTAATGGCGGTAGTCGTAGTGAATATGTGCCACCAGTATAGCCGCTTGGGATATCTTTCAAATCTGCCAGTATAGTCGAATCCGCATCGCACAGAATACGAATGCGAACCTTTTGATAGTTGTCAGCTTGCCAGGCTATGGTTTGGGTGCTGTTGCCTTGCCAGACTTCCCCGCCATTGGGGTATATGACTTTGATCGCGGGTGGCGTAGGTGATGGTAACGGCGTCGGGGCGATTGTTGGTTTGCTCTGCACATTGACAATCACATTATCGTTGCCGCTGCTTTGAGCACCGTATTGACATATGAAATCGAAACGTGTTGACTCGGTGAGAGTTGCGGGCGCGATCACCGTAATCCCCTGCTTTGTTAATGGCCTATTCCACAGTGGTATGGGGGTTTCTTCCAGGAGTCCCGGGGTTGTCTTCGAATTCACAAAAGCCTTACCGGTGCATTGTTGCGGTGTATCTGAGGCTGCATAAGCTAAAGATAAAGTTGCGCTCGGCGAGATAGCGTTGCTTAATGTGTCGCTAAAATTATTACGGCAATTTTTGACGGACCCGGAACAGGCCTGCAGGTTGACTGTGACTATTTTGAATGTATGAGAGCGAGTTCGGATAATCGCACTGCGGTCCAGCTTTTCTATGTCAATTCTAATCTGATACGTATCCCCGGCTATCAAATTTTGGGGTACGTTCCAAAGATACTTCATTTGACTGCCAACAGCCGTCACTTCGTTATTAGCTATAACAGTTTCTTGAATTTTCTGTTGAGTGCTCGTTTGTCCGTTGTTTGAATTCTGTAATCTATTCTGTGTCTGTGCTTGCTGATTTCTTCTATTTATGTATAATTTGCGTATTTTCTCATTGGATTGAATCTGATCGGGTTGGTCAGGACATTGATCAGCTAGACAGGCGATTCCTATTCCAGAGCTTTCCTGGTCTGTAAATTCGGGAATTTCTTCGGATTCGATGTTGTCTGATTCGGATGTTGATACGGTGGTGATGTGTTCCAAGATAATTGCCGTTTTGCCCTGGACACTACCGGTACTTTGCCAGCGGATAACATAGTCTTTCCCGGCCTGTATACTGTCGTGGTCGCCCGGAGCAGTTATAGTGACGTTGCCGCTTTGGGGTGTATCGGCCTTGCTATGAGAAACGGATAAAGAATTGGCGTGTATTCTCTGGAGGAACGTGTTGATTGCCTGCTGTGTTTGATCTTTGGTCGTTGCTTGGCCGACGTCGTTGTGAAATTGCTGGATCGCGTGATTGATACGTGCAGTCCGCAACGAAAAAGTAGCACTTGCCACGAGTGCAACAATACACAAAGCACCGATGAGAGCGAAAACGTATTTATTGTGGTAGATCATATGTGTCCATATCTCTATTCATTCTATGAAAAAAGTATAGAGAGGTAGCGTTAAGGTGAGATGTACATTTAATCAGTATAGCATACTATGTTTTGATCTGAATATTAATCCGTTCGCCATTCGCGGGAATGTGATGTACCCAGAATGGTGACAGAAGGATCCGTACCGAATCTATGTCTTTCATTGCCTTGAAGTAGTGTTGAATGTCCGGCTCGCTCATGCCGCGAATATCGCGCAGTATTTTGTCTTTGTCGAGCTGACTAAATCCGTCGGCGCTGACCTTCACGATAAATACGAGGTTTGTTGGATCAGCTCCGAGCTCTTGAGGTTGATATGTGATCGACAGACTTGGTGAAGCGACGATGAGGTTGTTATTCTTTGCTATATAATTTTGTATCAATGCTGCAACGTCGGATTCTCGGAAAGCAATGGTCTTGGCGTGTGCCTTGATTGACATTTGGAGGGTATCGGCGGCTTCACCGATAGCAGCATTGGTTGTGGGATCATCGAAGGTAATACGCGGCTGAATGATCTTGAGCTGCTCGCCTTGTTGAGCGAGGAGCCGCGGTATTTTGTCCTTCAGGACACTGGTAAGTTTCTGTTGTGCTTGATTGAAATCCTGTTCGGTCACGACCTTTGCCGGTCCAGCGGTGCCTCCGGTTGTTGGTGTGTCTGATATAGCGGAAAATACGTCGAATTTGTCAGTATCTTTAAAGCCAGGAATAGTGAATTTGGTTGGTTTAATGTTATATTCCGGTCCTGGACGGTCGGCATATATCTTTGCTTGGACCGAACCGGGATTGGTATCCGACCCGGCAGGCACAACAACCGAGCTATTAATACGGAATATTAAACCATCCGAAGATTCAAAACGTGTCGTCGCGACGAGCTTTTGAGATACGTTGCCGGTATTATGGATGGTAATAGTACCCGTGGCCTTTTGAGCGATGTCTTTGTGTCCTGTTGCGGGAAAGGTATCTGAGGCGGCCTCTTCCTTGTCGAATTGTTGGCCGGGAATCCGATTGTCATTGGTGTTGACGGATGATTCATGAGTCGATGCTGTGACTTTGATTTGAAATTCTATTTTCTGCTTGTGCGGTTCGATAGTCACAAGGGCCTTACTTGCAGCGCTGGACAGGATAGCTACTCCACCAGCAAGAGCGGCTATGATAAAAAACACTGGAATGATCTTTGTTAGCCGGCTTGAGAGCAGGTGTTCTTTGACTTGAATAAGTTTTTTGTGGGAGAGGCCTGTCTGCCACATTTTTGCGATATCTTTGTCGGCTTTCGTATGCGTGCTTTTTTGAACGTTGACGAAGATATCCTCTGGTTTCTCGTTGGTCTTTTTGATCGGTATTGTAAAATCTTTTTGGTGCTTTAGGATATCTTTGATCGCTCGAGCATGGCTGGTATGCGTGGTGGCTAGGAATGCTTCTGGTTGTGAGTCGCCGTGATCATAATCCGACTCCTCATGTTCCTCATGGTTCAGGTCGGATTGTTCTGATGTGTGATCTTCGGACTGCTCTATCTCGGGCTCGTAATCGATATTGTGGGGCCGATATTCAGAATCATCTATGACTTCTGGGGATAGTAGTACCTCTTCCGGGTCATCGGATACAGAGTTTTGGTGTTGAGTGGGCTGGATCGCCTTTTTGGTAGATGTCTTTATCTTTTTTGGTGACCGCTGTTCCAGGAGTGCCATGCCTGAGTTGGACGCAAGTTGGGCAATGACTGGATCGCTCGTCATGATGCTAATATGCTTGTCCGCGGTCGCAGCAGCTTCGGCTAATTGGGTAAAGTTCTCATCATTGCGGCCAACTTTTGAGCCTTTTGGAAAAATCAAAATAACTTCCTGAGCTTCAGTAGTGGTGAACGTCTCAAAAACATCGTCAAACGTGTCGTTTTTGAGCACGTTGATAATCTTGGTCGTAAGCATTATTTACATTTAGACAATGACACTATCCAGTATACCAAACCCTAGTCGAGTATGTATCCACAGCGGTTCTATGCTTTCTTGTACATCCAAAAGAACAGTATGAAACATAATAGTACAGATGGTATCGCAATATTTTGATGTTTTTGAAGGTCAGTCCAGGATAATAATGCCAGGAGTGTTTTTTGCTCAGATAGCGGTTGTGGCGCCACTCCCGTTCCTGAAACGCTGGCCGTTTGTGCGACTGGTGCCGGTGTCCTATAGACGAGCCTTTGTGATATAGGCGCAATCGGGGTTTGTGGAGGTATAGTATTTAGTGCAACCGCGATTGTATTCTGTATCGTCGTTGGTAGCGTGCTTTGTTGTGGTAGTGGCGTGTTAATAGAAAAATTACCACCTTGAAATGTGGTGAACGAACAATACCCTGCCTCTACGGTACAGCTGATTTTCTGAACAGGTAGTGTTGCGAATGGTTCGGGGTCAGAGTTAAAAACATCTAAAAATTGTTTATTTAATTCGTTGCCGACAAACAACATGACGTTCATTGGGTTTGTTGTGATTATGTGTGATAAAAATCGCACTCCCGGTAATGAGTCATGGTGCTCACTTGCCATCTGTCCAAAAGGCATATCAGCATATGGTAAGTCAGCGCTGCTAAGATTCGTGAAAGTATTTGGTGGAATCGTCATCGTAGTCGTGCCTTTATCGCCTGGCAGAGCTAGGATGATTGTTTGAAATGTTTTGAGCTGCTGATGTATGTGATCATGTGTGGTAACCATGGCAGTCTCGATGCCGCTCCTATTTGTGGTTTTCGTCATGCCGAAATTTCGATACACGACACTGATCGGCGGTAAAATATGGCATATTTCTGCGTCTCGTTCCTGGAAATTCGGTTGCCAGTGACTCATGGTAGCGGTACGCACTACAAAGAGACCGGTTCCGAGGTTTGTAAATGCATAGAAACCACGCCGATCAGTAGTCTGCCACAGAGGTTCTGTTTGAAAAGGTGTATAGAGCTTGACCGGCCAATTTTCAATGCCTAATTCATCTTGATCCTGCACCGCGTTGCCATTATCGTCATAGAATACAGTGCCGGAAATTGTGCCGTCATTTTCTGTACCTTGAACAGGCTCGGGCGTCGTAGATGGTTGAAATGACTCGGAAGCGGTATTAGTATCTTCATCCGATGTCGATGCGGCGGATGTTACTGGCAAAGGTGTTGTAGATGCTGTTGGTTGTGGTGATTCCGTAGTCGAGGGTGTCGCGGTTGGGGTGTCGGTTGGCTGAGATGATAGAGTCGGCGTGGCGTTTGGCGAAGAACTGGTTGTCGGAGGCGTTGTTGCTGTATCGGAGCTGGCGCTGATCTTGATATCATCAAAACGTACCACATCACTACCAGAACTCAGGACTGCGCGGAAGCGAATAGAAAGCGTCAGTTGATTATCTGTGATGGACGGTAGCTGGATATACTCTTCGGTCCAGCTAGTCTGGGCTATGTTAGTGATGTCTTTAAGTATAGTCCACGTTGAACGATCAGTAGACCATTCAACGAAGACATGATCATTTTTCTCCAGATTGTCCTGTATTTTATACCAGTAGGTCAATGATAGTCCGGTTTTCCCCAACGTGCTGATATCCTTTTGTAAAATTGCTTCTGGTGTTGTGGGTCCTGTAACTTCAACGCCGTAGGTGCCGGTTCTTTTGGCGGCGGTGCGAATAACCCAGCGAGCTTGATCGGCCACTGTCCATATAGTTGGAATGTTAAATGTTGTTTCAAAGCCATCACTAAATAGCACTGTACTGTCTGTCGCTTTAACGATGTGAAGAGTACCATAAAAAAGAAAAGTAATAAAAAAAATAGCGACAAAGATTTTTGTCATTCTCTATAAACTATCGGAAATGAGACAAAGGTGTCAATTATTGACGAGGCTCAATGATCGCTTTAATGCGTCGAATGCCTGCTGAGATTGCTTCTTCTTTGATGATCTTGATGTGACCGATGCTACCAGTGTTCTCGACATGAGGACCGCCGCAGAATTCGCGGCTGATGATTTCATGAGTTATGGGATCCAAGATAGTATATACTGAGGCGGGATCTGAATATTTCTCGCCAAAGGCGCCCAATGCTATCTTTTTGGCTTCATCAAGCGGCATGATGTCACGCTTGACGGTTAACTGGCGTCCGATCCATTGATTGACTAGGTTTTCAACGCTTTCGATCTGTTCCGGGGTCATCTTGTGAGGATGACTAAAATCAAAACGCGTTCGTTCGTTGGTGATATTACTGCCGCGTTGAATAACATGATCGCCGAGTATGGTGCGGAGCGCTGTATGAAGGAGGTGCGTCGCTGTATGATAACGAATAACGATATCCGAGTGATCGGCTAAACCGCCCTTAAAACTGCCGGCTGATGTGGTGCGCGATGTCTCTTGGTGCTTCTCAAATTCTTTGCGAAATTCACCATACTCAACATGCTGGCCGCGATCCCGGGCGATTTCTTCGGTCAGCTCAAAGGGAAAGCCAAACGTCTCATATAGCTTGAAAGCGATAGTGCCATCGAGGTGTGGCAGCTTTTCTATTTCTTTGAGGCCTTTTTGAATTGTTTTTTGAAACTTTGCCTCTTCCCCGTCCAGAATATCTATGATCATATGTCGGTTCGCCTGTAATTCAGGAAATGCTGCCGCTTCGAGAGTGATAAACTGATCGGCAATGTTTGATAAGAAAAAATCACGAATACCTAGCTCAAGACCGTAACGAATGGCGCGCCGTAAAAGACGTCGCACAATGTAACCCTGGGTCTTGTTTGACGGCACAACGCCGTCATTAATCAGCATGACCGAGGCGCGCACATGATCGGTAATAATCTGAAAAGCACGTCTATGATCGGGATATAGTTTGCCAGTTATGGTCGTGATTTT
This sequence comes from uncultured Candidatus Saccharibacteria bacterium, assembly GCA_964534385.1. GTDB lineage: Bacteria > Patescibacteriota > Minisyncoccia > 2-02-FULL-40-12 > IGHO2-01-FULL-4-A > CAYUQA01. The sequence goes on from CAZHOA010000018.1 coordinate 7,087, forward strand.
TTCTGTGAGAGCATGAAATGCATCTGTCCTGAAAATATCTGATTGATCTTCTGAAGCAGCCACAATACGTTCGAGGCCGCCGCCAAAATCGATATTTTTTTGAGGTAACGTTCCGAAGCTGCCATCAGACTGCTTGATATATTCCATGAAAACATTATTGCCGATTTCGAGGAAATGTCCGCAGTCACAGTTCACGTGACACACCGGGCCGTAGCTCTCGCGATGTTGAATATCGGTAAACTCATAAAAAATCTCACTGCTGGGACCGCCGGGTTCACCGGTTGGCATTTGACTCGGTGTCCCTGAACGCGACCACCAATTTTTTGTGTTGCCGTAATAGAAAATACGGCCATCTTGCACGCCATTCATTGCGCTATGTTCGAGGTCTCGCGCCTCTATCCCCTCTTTTTTAAACAATTCTTTCCATAGCGCAACTGATTCTGTATCGCGGGGAATTTGATCGTTGCCGCCAAAGACAGTGACATATATTTTTTTGGGGTCCAGATGGATCTCGTGTATGAGAAAATCAAAAATCCAGGAGAGCTGTTCTTTCTTGTAATAATCACCAAATGACCAATTGCCAAGCATCTCAAAAAACGTCGTGTGCCGATTATCCCCTATCTCTTCAATGTCCTGTGAACGGAAGCATTTTTGAGAATCAGCGACACGTTTTCCGCCCGGATGTGGTTGGCCCAGGAGAAATGGGATCATAGACTGCATGCCAGCTGAGGTAAAGAGTGTCGTGGCGTCATTTTCTGGAATCAAAGAAGCCGAGGGTACGATCGTATGACCTCGGGCCTTAAAAAAATCCAAATACTTCTGTCGCACTTCGGCGCGTTTCATTATGCAAGATTGTACCACACCTCCCTCAAATATTAAAGCTGATTAAAGTCCGGTTTTCTGTTGCATCGCAGCGCCGGAACTAATCGTATTTTTGAGCATTTCTAATAAGACTTGGGCGTTTTCTATGGATTGACCAGGTATGACAATTGCTGGCACACGCCCTCGTGCCCTGGGATTCTGGCTTAGTGTATTTGCTGTGGCATTTTCGATGCGCAGAGTGCCCAAATGAAATAATCTATCAAACAAACTTTGCTGTACCGTAATATCTTGGATCGAATGATATGGCACGTGGCGTTCTTGACGATAGAAGATACCTTCGCGTATTAATAAAAAGTCTTGATAAAATTCGAAATAATAATTTTGAAGCCATATGTATCGACTGACCATACCTATTAAGAATATGAATAAAAAAAGCCCGAGAGCTGAGAAGAAAAAATGTATACTTGATACATCAAAGCCAAGATATTCAAATACACTCAAACGTCGGCCATATATGTATAAAATGCCGGTCAGGACAAGGGCAGTGACAAAACTTGTAATCAGCTGAGATAATGCAAATGCAATAAAATAGTTTTGATTGATAGGAAAGGTCTGACTCGAAGCTGAGTTTTGAGAAAATGTGCCTGGCGTTACGGCGGGATTGGCCGAATTGCTTAGAGGCATGCTTGATGGTGTAGTGGAGTTTTCAGAGATTTTGTGAAGCAGAAAATCTTTAATGCCCTCAGCTGCTATTTTGTCAACACCGTCAATATGAGCCTCGATGCCGGAAGTTGCAGTGGCACTGGCGATGTGAACATCGTAGAGGCCCATGGCACGGTCTAATATATCCTGGTCAACATAGACGTCTTGTATCTTTTGATACTGAACATGTATTTCGGTTGGTGCGAAAACGCCTTTCTTGATTGTGACGAAATTATCATTGCAGTCATACGAATATGTCCGAATATAGGCGCGAAAATAGATCGCATACAGTAAAGGTATGATCAGATCCAAGCCCACTGCTAGAATGAAGATTGCGATCGCCCTGGTGAGTGTAATGGATTGTATCTCCTGACCCGGTGCTGCTATGCCAAAAGCTATAAAAAGAGCAACAACAAAGAAAAAAATGAAGCCAACGACAAAGTGTGGTAGTTGGCCAATAATTTTTTTCCAGAACTTTCGCGGGCTGAGGGGAAATTGCTGTTGGAATTGAGATTTCACATCCATACCTTCTCATGGTAACACACTATTGATGTCTAGTATGCATTCCACGTGTTGTTGATTATGTACCCAGGTCTAGCTGTGACTCATTGCAATCATGATCGTGGTTCCGTCGAAGCTTATCTTTTTGAGACAGATCGGGCCATGCCATGATGGTAATTTATGGAGTAAGTATGACAATGTCGCACTCGGATTGTTGGATAATGGTAGCTTGAGTGGCTCTTTGGCGAAGGGTTCTTGCCCGCCTGAAGGTGTCTTTTGGTAGCTGGTTATAGCATATCCGCTGCCATAGTGCATCGGCAAGCTCCATGATTGTAGTTCAACTTTCGATGCCGTTCTATGTTTTTGATTATTTTTATGAGCCAAGACGGAAACATAGCCAACCATGCGACCCGTGATATGAAAACCGGTAATGAGCGGGTGCTGTATAGATGATTTTTGATTGTTGATCTCTCGTTGCGCCTGGATAAGAGCCTGAAAAGTATTATGGGCATAGTCGCTCTGTTCCAGCGACGTCTCGGCTGTAAGAACATAGTCGTTATTGCCGACGATATGTATGTGCTGCTTGTAGACTGAGCGCATAATAGTCGTCATATGTCCGTTATTAGTCAAGGTATTTAAAAAACGAACACTCTCTTTGCATGATACTATTTCTAGATCATGTTGATCATATATGCCGACAAGCTGATTAAAATTGCCATCTGGGTCGATGCCAAGTATGAGAAAATCTGTTGGGTTGCCATTCAGATGCTGGGTGAAATCGTTCCATGAGTCTTGCTGATTAATACTCATCGGGAATTCCCTCCTTGTTTTTAAAAAAACCGCCTTTTGGGGTGGCTAGAGGGATTCGCCCACAGCTCGTGATCTGATCGTCATCAGATCACGGCTTCGGGCCCGCCTCGCGGGTTCGATTACTATCGAACCATCGCTGCGGCTTTCTCATCCCTCATTGAGTTCCATAGATGGAACTCAATGCCCTACACAGGGTGGCTAGAGGGATTCGAACCCTCTTCCGCAGTGCCACAGACTGCTGTGTTAACCATTACACCATAGCCACCCCAAAAACCAGTTTCGCTGATATATTGTAAGTATTTTCTATACTTTTAGCAATAGGCTGCGGTTAGATATAAAAAGTCCGCGTAGTCTGTGTCCTAGGCGGATTATTAATGCTGTTGCGCCAGATAGCCTTCGCGGGCTTTGACTGAGAGCTTGCCAAGGCCTTTTGGCGGTGTGACTGTGAGCTTAATCTTGTGATACTTGCCGTCAAGGCTGGTCGGTACAAAACCAATATCATAGCGAGTGCGCATAGCCGCAGCGATCTGCAAATGCATACTCATCAGCTCTTCATCATCATGTGGCACAAATGTCTCACCGCCAGTGATAGTAGTAATGTCCCGGAGCATGTGCTCCCCTGTGTGGCTCTTTTCCATTGGCGCCAGGTGTGTATTGACAAGGTTTGAAATGCAGATGGCGTAAATAGTCACGCCTTCAATGAGCGCCTTTTTGAGCTGACCCCATGAATGTTCGCTGCTATTCTCCTCACCGTCAGAGATTATCAAGAGAAACCGACGTTCGTACTTGGTATGACGTTTGATTTCCTGTACGCCGTCATATACAGCATCATAGAGCGAGGTGCTGCCTGCCGGTGGATTGCTGGGAATGGCATTGATGATTTGATCAGGATTGTGGATATCAGTGCGTATTTGAGCTGTCTTATTGAAAAGAACCAGGAAAATATCATCTTGTTCATGTGATAGTGTAATGAAGAGACGCAGGGCGTTTTTTTCCTGAATAATTTTCTCACGCACACTTCCTGATATATCGAAAATGATACCAATACTGATTGGTACGTCCTGGGTATTAAAATATTGTATGTCTTGTTTGACATTGTTATCGAAGAGGGTGAAATTTTCTTTCAAAAGACCTCGTATGTAGCGCCCATTATCATCCTTTACGCCCGCATCGATATTCACTACTACTGTAGAAATAGCCACAGTGGGTTCGGGTGGCTGTTCTTGATTAGTCGGTTTCTCTTGTGTGCGTGGTGACAGGAGTAACGGTACGGCGATAATCGGGTTCAATATGAGACAGAGTAAAAGAGTCAACAAAAGAAATGTTTTGTCTAGCATCCCAGTGTTCCTTGCTATAGTGTATTGTCAATGTTCATCTGTACTGTATCGCAAGATTTTCTATTTAGCAATCGGATCATAAAAACCCGGTTGATATCCGGGTTTGGGGTGGTCTAAACCTGCTCAAGATCGAAATTCTGCTCTTGAGCCAGGAGGATCGCCGCTCGCAATGTCAGCGGATTGCCAATGATAATCCTGAACTCTTTCGTGCCTTCTTGATGGGCGGTAAAAATGTGGAGACCAAGGTGGTGCGCCATGACTACATCAAGCTTGCCGATATTTTTGATGCTGCCATTGATAGGTTTGCTCGTCTTCGGGTCTATAATTCTACACGTGTACATATGCTTTTCTTCCTGTTTTTGAAGGTGCGCCAAACATGATAATGGTACCTAGAGTTGTTGAGATTTTCAATGTGGATAAATGTATGATTTTATCGTGAATGCATGTGTGGTACAATTAAAACATGCTGTTAACGTTAGCGAATATATTTGTTTAGATTCTTCGGTCGATGTGGTTGAAACTAAACGAGATACCTTCGTTAATTATATAATATAACTAATTCGAAAAAGCTGTACTATTTCTATACTTTCATGGCAATAGTACGCTGTTCCGAACGCCTTTTTATAGTATGAATGCGAAACAGTGGCTTATTATTGGAGGTATAGCTTTAGTTGTGGTAGGTCTTCTCGGTTATGCCAAGATTACCGGTCCAACAGCTGAGCAAAGTATTTTTGGTGCAGCGTGGTATTTTGATAATGGTGAGAACAGTGCACATCTTGTGTTGGGCATCGTTGGTCTGATTGCGGCATTTGTTTTACCGCGTGCTCTACAGAAATATCTCGTTTTTCTTCTCGGTATCGTAGCGCTTTTCTTTGCTATCTATAGCGGTTTTGTTTCTTCTGATTTTTATGGATTATCCAATCTCGAGAACCCAGCTGATAC